>JAFXVB010000028.1 GCA_017534945.1 Alphaproteobacteria bacterium
ACGATTGGTGGGGACTGTGTAAAAAATTTAATAAAATTAATATTGGCGATACGCTTACCATGGATGATGGCACAAAAATTCATGTCATTGATAAAGACGAAGAAAGTGGATTATTACTGCATTTTAATTGCGACAATATTTTTGATGTGCTGAATAATGTCGGCAAAATGCCATTGCCACCGTATATGAAGCGCGAAGAAGAGTTGTCTGATCGTGAACGTTATCAAACGGTTTATGCAGATCCCTTGGGGTCTATGGCGGCGCCAACGGCTGGGTTGCATTTCACAGACGAATTGATGAGTGAAATTGAAAAACGTGGTGCAAAAATTGTAAAGATTACATTGCATGTTGGTGCGGGAACTTGGATGCCTGTTAAAACAGAAAATTTAGATGAACATAAAATGCACAGCGAATGGTGCTGTATCACACCCGAACAAGCCGATATAATAAACGATGCTGCGCGCGTAATTGCCGTCGGTACAACATCAATGCGTACATTGGAATCCGCCCACCAGTTGGCATTAAAAAAAATGGCGTGTAAAAATAATTGTTATGCAGATATTCAAAGTTCCCCTCTGGCTAGAGGGGTGCCCGCAGGGCGGGGTGTCGTTTATACACAACTTCAAAAGAACCCAAAATTGAAAGAGCGCGCAAAAGAACTCCGTAAAGCCGGTAGTTTGCCCGAGGCATTGCTGTGGAAAGAAATAAAAAATAAAAAAATAAACGGATTAAATTTTAATCGCCAAACAGTGATAGGAAATTATATCGTTGATTTCTTTTGTCCAAAAACAGGTTTGGTTATCGAGATTGATGATAAAACACACGATTTCAAGGGTGATTATGACGAGAAACGCGAAGCGTATTTATTATCGTTGGGCTTAACCACGCTGCATATTCCTGCAAGTGATGTTTTACAAGATGCGTTTAGTGTTGCAGAAATGATTAGACGACACCCCGTCGTTTCACGCCACCCCTCTAGCCAGAGGGGAACTCTGTTCGGTTTTCACAATATCAAAAAGTATGTAAATAACACAAAAATACCTCGCGTTGTTCCAATTTGCCAATCTACAAATATATTTATAACCCCAGGTTATAAATTTGGTGCGGTGGATGTGTTGCTGACTAATTTTCATTTGCCAAAATCAACACTCTTTATGTTGGTGTCCGCGTTCGCGGGGCTTACCGAGATGAAATCTGCATATGCCCACGCGGTTGCCGAAAAATACAGATTTTTCAGTTATGGCGATTGTTGCCTATTGTTCAAAAAGGACGCACAAAATGATTGAAAAAGAAGAGTTGTTGCCCATTACACGAGAACTTCAAAAGCGACTTGGTTTGCCGTTTGCAATCGCTGAAAAATGTTTTAGCATACGTTTTTCCGAAGCAGACATTAAATACATTGAAACAAATATAAAAAAACATAAATTATACAGAGCGTTATACAAACAGGGGTATAATAAGGGTAAACACAGTAAATATGACAAGCTTTACAGATGGCAAATTGAATTAAATTTTTGCAATATGTTTTTGAAAGACCAAACGATACCGATACGGGTTAAAGATTTTCTAAATGCTTATATAGGGTTAGGTTTAGACACATTGGAAAACTACAATTATCTGCAGTATTATGTTGGACAAAGATTTTTAATAGAAAAATGGATGGAAACATGTCGTTAAAATTTGATTTAATTGCAACCGATGGAACTGCACGTCGCGGACGTGTCCATACGGCACATGGGGTTTTCGAAACCCCGGCATTTATGGCGGTGGGTACGGCCGCAACGGTCAAGGCATTAACAATGGACCAGGTTGCCGCGACCGGTACCCAGGTAATATTGGGCAATACATATCATTTAATGATGCGCCCCGGTGGTGATTTGGTTGAAAAAATGGGCGGTTTGCATAAATTCAGTGGTTGGCATGGGCCAATTTTAACTGATTCCGGTGGGTTCCAGGTTATGTCGCTGTCGAATCTGGTTAAGATGAAGGAAGAAGGGGTTGAGTTTACATCCCATATTGACGGTGGTATCAAACATTTTATGCACCCCGAAGATTCTGTCCATATTCAACATCAATTGGATTCTAATATAACAATGGTGTTGGATGAATGTTTGCACTTGCCAACAACGCGCGCACGTGCGGAAAAAAATGTAGATATGGTGACCCGTTGGGCACAGCGTAGTAAAGACGCCTTTATCGACCGCGATGGATATGGAATTTTTGGTATTGTCCAAGGTGCCGATTTTCCGGACTTGCGTGAAAAGTCAGCGCGGGCATTAACCGAAATCGGTTTTGACGGTTATGCGATTGGGGGACTCGCGGTTGGTGAACCCCAAGATGTAATGTTTAATATGATTGCAACCGTTGCACCAATGTTGCCAACGGATAAACCGCGTTATTTAATGGGTGTTGGAACACCATTGGATATATTGGGTGCGGTTGAACGCGGTGTTGATATGTTTGATTGCGTTATGCCAACACGTGCCGGCAGAACGGCTCAGGCGTTTACAAGACATGGCACAATGAATATGCGTAATGCAAAATTCCGCGATGACCCCGCGCCATTGGATGACAGATGTGGTTGTCCGGCATGTAAATTATCGCGTGCATATTTACATCACTTGATTAAATGCAACGAAGTGTTGGGCGCAACTCTACTTACCCAACACAACCTGTGGTTCTATCAAGATTTAATGCGCGATATTAGGGAAAGCATAGAGCAGGGGCGTTTTCAAGAATTCAAAGATGAATTTATTAAAAATTATAAAGGTGAATAAAATGGCAGATAAAATAACGAAAAAAAACAAAAAACCAATAAAACCAGTAAAACGTGTTATCGATTGGGAATGTTATAATCCATATACCAAATTGGGACAAGATATATGCTCTCTGCGGGTGACATACATAATAGATACCGGCAATTTAATCCAAGATGTGCAAGTAAAACACACAGAAATTGTTGGTGAAGTCACCACAGAACAAAAAGCAGCCCAAATTCAAAAATATGCTAAATCAAAAGAAAATGTTCAACGCAGATTGGAAAATTTGATATACAGAAATGGTGCAACCGACTATACCGCTAAAAAAACAGCACACAAACTTTTAACCGAAAACAAAATGGTTGCAGTCAGGTAAAAGTTTATCTCTTGAAATAACTGTGCGAAATATGATAATATTTCAAGCATAAATACATAGGAGAAAAATATGGCCAAAAAAGTTAAAGAAGTCGAAGTTATCGATATGCATGGCGCAAAAACTGTTGCAAAAAAACCGTCTGTGATAAAGGGTGCAAAACGCGTTTTTGCAATTGTGACTGTTATTTGGTTGTCTTTTGTTGCGGTATTTCCGTTGTATGTAAAAAATCATTATGCGGGTCCAATTAAAAAATCTATGGTTGTATCCATGTTTTTTGATTTGCAAAGAAATATCCAAGAACAATATGCAAAATTATTATCCGGAATCAAGGATGCAATCAATATCGAAAAGCCGGTAATGATGGCTGTGGACAAGGTTAAAATTGCACAAAAACAAGTGGGCAAAGTGACCGACACAACGGCCAAGGCCAAAGAAACAACGACCAAGGCGGCCGAAACAACATCTGGGGTTAAAAAATTGACGGGCTTGGCAAATATGTTTGGTGTAAAAACAGATTCTGTTGATAAAGCATTGGATAAGGCAAACGCCGGCATAGACCAAGCAAACAAAGGTATTGCAAAGGTTGATGATACCGCGAAAATGGTCAATGAAAAATTGGATAAAGTTCAAACAGATTTGATAAAATTAACCCAAATTGAAATTGATAAAGTTATCGATGCCGCAATCAAAAAAGAACTGGATAAAAATTCCGGCGGCTTGGGGACTACTTTATTGACTAATTATGGAATCAAACATGTGTATCCATGGCGCCCGTCCAGTTGGCCTGTGGCGGTTAAAATCTATAACGATTTGGAAAAATCAAATTTGGGTGTGGTGCAAATTTTAACACGCACAGTTAACAAATATTTCGGCTATGTTGCATGGGGTTTGGTAATTGCGGCATGGGCGGCGGGATTGTTTATCTGGTCTATGATATACAAGAAATATAAAATGGTAATAGCGCCGTTCTTGGTATGTCCGCGTTGTGGTCATACATATGCAGACAAACGTACCGCAATGAGTTTACTGAAAGCATTGCAACCATGGAAATGGTTCTAGGAATTAAAAAACATAAATAAAAATACCGCCCAAATGGGTGGTATTTTTATTTCAATTTACTCTGCTAAATTACCCACAGACATAGTAATCCTGCGGATACCTGATGCCACAGATTTTTCTTTGTTGATACGTGCTTTGATGATTTCTCCTGTATGGTAAACATGTGTTCCACCACATAATTCACAGGATACATCACCCGCGGTTATAACACGTACTACATCACCATATTTTTCACCGAATAACGCCATTGCACCACGTGATTTAGCCTCGTCAATACCCATTTCTTCATGTTTAACAGGCATGTCCGCAGCAATCCAATCATTGACCAGTTTTTCAACCTGTGTTTTTTCGTCATCGGTCATTGCGCGACCAAATGAAAAGTCAAAACGCACAGAGTCCGGTGCAACACGTGAACCGCGTTGTTCAACATCGGTATTTAACACTTTACGCAATGCAGCCTGCAATAAATGGGTTGCTGTATGTGCGCGCGCGGTTTGTGTGCGAATATTGTTGTTTATAACCGGTGTGACAATATCACCAACATGAATTTCTTTGGTGACGATACCTTTGTGGATTACAATGTTGTTTGCGCGTGCTGCTTCACTCACATTAACAACTGTGTCGCCATTAATACGCAATTCGCCCATATCACCAACTTGACCACCTTGGGTGCCGTAAAATGTTGTTTTATCCAAAGCAACTTCGACATTATCGCCAGATTCAGCGGTTTCAACAAATTCACCATTGCGCAAAATTGCCAAAACTTTTGATTGCATATTATCAATTGGCGCATATTTGCTTTTGTCGTCTGTTTCTGGTAATTCGCCGCGTGATTCCCACAAAATTTTGGTACCACGTGTGTCGGCGCGACTGCGTTCTTTTTGTTCAGTCATGCATTTTTCAAAACCATCAACATCGACATTTAATCCGCGTTCACGTAAAATCATCTGTGTCAAATCCAACGGAAATCCATATGTATCAAACAATTTAAAAGCCACCGCCCCCGGCAGAATTTTATTTTCTAATTTTGGCAATTCTGTTTCTAATAATTTCATACCACTTTGCAACATATCGCTAAACGCGTTTTCTTCGTTTTTGATAATTTCGACCACATGCGCTTGTTCGCGAGCCAATTCTGGATACGCCGCACCCATCTCGTTCACCAATGCGGGATATAACGCAGACAATAATGGGCCACGATGTCCCAACATTTGACCATGCCGCATAGCGCGCCGCAATATACGACGAATAACATAGCCGCGGTCAGTGTTTGACGGTATTACGCCGTCTGCAATTGCAAATCCCACAGACCGCAAATGATCCGCAATAACTTTGAACGATGCAACATTAGAATCGTTTTTTTGCACATGCACAACATCGGCAATCGCATTCATTAAATGCCGGAATAAATCAGTATCATAATTATCGCGCACACCTTGTAATATAGATGCCCAACGTTCCAATCCGGCACCGGTGTCAACATTTTGTTTAGGAAGCTCGGTTAAAATTCCGTTTGCATCACGATTATACTGCATAAATACATCGTTCCATAATTCGACATAGCGATGACCTTCATCCGGTGAACCGGGTAATCCACCATCTAAATCCGCACCCATGTCATAATGCATTTCCGTACAAGGCCCGCAAGGTCCCGTATCACCCGCAGACCACCAATTATCTTTATCCAAACGAATTGCGTCCTTGCCAGAAACTTTTTTCCAAATTTTTGTTGCTTCGTCATCGGTTATATGTGTTGTCACAACAATACGATTTGGATCCAATTTCAAAACATTGGTCAACAAATCCCAAGACATCGCGATTGCTTCTTCTTTGAAATAATCACCAAACGACCAATTTCCAAGCATTTCAAAGAAAGTATGATGACTGCCATCAAAACCGACTTCGTCCAAGTCATTATGTTTACCACCGGCGCGAATACATTTTTGAACATCGGCAACGCGTGGTGATGTTGGTGCAACTTTTCCTAAAAAAATATCTTTCCATGGTACCATACCCGCCACAGTAAACATCAAAGTCGGGTCGTCCGGAATCAAAGAAGCCGAAGGTACAATTTTATGTCCATGTTGTTCAAAATATCCCAAGAATAATTTTCTTATATCATCATATGTCATTGTGATAATCCCTTTGTAAACATAATTCACCGGACATTTTATAAACAAAGGTCGCGTTTTTCAATCATAAATTGAATTTTTTTATAAATCCCAATCATATTTTATGATATAATAGTCTACATGAAACCACTTATGGTATTTTCAATGGCAATGTTGGCATTAATAGTGTTAATGGCGACATTTGATGTGCATTTGGGTGAAATTGCACCGACGGTGCATGTTGCACCCGACATGTTGGGCAATGTTTTGTATGTGTGTCCTGCGGCATCTTCTGGGTGGGATTCTGCCGCCGACATATTACGAACGGTTCGCACACCAATATTGATAATAATGTTTTTTGCATTGATAATGTTGTTGTTTGCGTGGGGCTGGGCATTGTATCAAAACTTATTAAAGGATAAATTCAACCAAAATGCATTTGTAAAGCCATGGGGATTCACAAAATTATTCTTTTGGGCGGTTGTGATATTGATGCTGGCGATGCACACGCCTAATTATTATCGTACGGTTCATATACGCGGTGTTGATGGCAATTTTGTCTTATGTGAAAACAACACACCGAATCGCGGTGCATGGCAAAATGTTTTAGATGGTCGTTGGCCCAAGGCTGCAAAATACACATCTGTGACGCAATAAATTCTACTTATTATAAAGACAAACAAAAAAAACGAACAAATCCAATTGATTTTTCGTTTTCACTTGACTTAAAAAGCGGGATTCTCTATGATTCGGTTGAACAGGACGAGCAATGTCCTTGGAATAGGCGGGTCTGGCGATTGATAAAAACGAAAAGACTGGATTTCCGGGATTGATTCCAAAGACATTGCTCGACAACTGTGAATTACCTTGAAAACAAAAATCTATGAAAGGAGAAATTACATGAACAAACAACAATTGATTGAAGCTATTGCAAACGAAGTCGAAGTTACAAAAGCAACTGCTGCTTCTTGCTTGGATGCATTTATCAACACTGTTACAAAAGTTTTGAAAAAGAAAGGCGAAGTTCGCTTGGTTGGTTTCGGTACATTTACATCTGCAAAACGCAAAGCAACAACTGGCCGTAACCCACAAACTGGTGCTGCTATTAAAATCCCAGCATCTGTTCAACCAAAATTCAAACCTGGTAAAGCTTTGAAAGACGCTTTGAACTAAACCGAACTTTTGGTAAATATAGAAAACGCCGGACAATTGCCCGGTGTTTTTTTACCACAGAAATTACCCAAGGTGCCGATATACAGACACATATGGCGGTGTAATATAAACTTCAAATTATGTTCATATCAATCAAATAAAAATTTTCTTTACTTAAAATTTTTTATTCTTTAAAATACGGATGTCGAATACAAAACAAAGGAAGGGAAAAATGCCAAAAAAAACAATTAAAAAAAAGGCTGTAAAAAAAGCTGTTGCAAAAAAAACTGTCGCGAAAAAGATGACAAAGCCAGTTGCTAAAAAATCTGCTAAAAAATCCGTTGCAAAGCGTGCTGTGCGTCCTGTGGTTGTTGAAGCGCCGGTTGTGACACAATGCCATTGCGGTGGAAATTGCTGTTGCGGATGCGGTCATCGCTTTATTCATTTCTGCATTAAATTGATTTTATTATGCTTGGTGTTTTTTGCCGGGGCATTGACTGCACCATATTTTATGCGTGGCGAACATCACGCCATGATGCGTCATGTACAATTTGACAATAATGGTTGTTTGGTTTATGACTCTGTTAAATGCCCAAAAATGTTGGAAACTTTAAAAGAAGCATATCCAGATATGAATGCTTGCATTACTCGCGATGCTTTTCGTGCTGTGATAAAACATAAACATCACATGCCAAAGCATGAACAAATGCAAGTTGAAGATACGGCTGTCGAACCAACAATCGATTAAAAGAAAATCAAAGGGAACAAAAATTTGTTCCCTTTATATTTATAATAAAATTATTTGCCTTTTAAAATTCTGGATTTATTTTTATCCCATTCGCGTTGTTTAATTGTTTCGCGTTTATCTGCGCGATTTTTACCATAACCAATGCCCAGCAAGACTTTTAATTTACCACGATTTGTAAAATATAATTTCAATGGAACAATTGTCGCACCTTTTTCTTGCAATTTACCAATCATGCGATTGATTTGTGCACGATGTAATAACAATTGGCGCGACCGTCGCTCATCAAAATTTACAATGCGTGCCGCCGTTGGTAATTTTTGAATTTCGACACCCGCCAAGAATAAATTGTTTCCGCGCCTTTGCACAAATCCATCAACAATTGATACCAAACCATAACGCACAGATTTTATTTCTGCACCTGTTAACGAAATGCCGGCCTCTATCGTATCATCAATAGAATAACTGAATCGCGCTTTGCGATTTTCGGAAACCTGACCAACTTTTATAATATTGCGTACCATTATTCGCCGTCGCTTTCTGTGCTATTTTTGATATTATTTTTATTATTACGCTTACGTGGGCGTTGCACTTCTTCTATTTTGATTTTTGGATATAACCGCATAGTATTTTCAAACAAAATATTTTCCAATTCTTCAATCGGCATATTTTTGATTGCCGCCAACATAGCCGCAGTTTTCTTTACCATAAAACATTCGCATTGTTTGCCACGAAAAGGTATTGGTGCGCAATATGGTGCATCTGTTTCAACAACGATTCTGTCCACCGGTATTTTTTCGAAAACTTCGCGAACTTTATCTGCGCTTTTAAAAGTCAAAATACCACTTGCAGAAAAATAAAATCCACGATCCAACATAACCTTTGCTAATCCCCATGTGGATGTAAAGCAATGCAACACACCATGGTTTTTATCGGTTAAATATTCGCGTGTATCATCATCTGCATCGCGTGTATGAACCGCCACAGGCAAATCATATTGACGTGCAATTTCAAGTTGTTCTGTAAATAATTTTATTTGGCTTTCTTTGTTATCATTGTGTACATGATAATCCAATCCAATTTCACCGACACCAACAACCGCATTATCTGTTAAAACATCCGCAGTTAAAAATTCTGCTGGATTGACCGTACCTGCACAATCTGGGTGAAAACCGAGTGTACAAAACACATTTTTATGTCCACGTGCAATTTCCAATGTCGGGGCAAAGTTATCAGGTTCGGCGGATGAACAAACAATCACGCCAACATTTTTACGGCGCGCACGACCAATAACATCGTTTGTACCGCCGCGATATTTTTCTGTTAAATGACAATGTGTATCTATAAACATTTTTTTATATCCATTATTATTTTAAATATTCCAAGTTCTGGTTCAAGGTGCAAATTCGTTATATCCGCAATGGACTTTGTTGCGTTTGGATATAAATCCGCCAACCCAAAATAAGAAATTGCATCCAATAATATACTATACAATTCTGGTGCCGGTGCAACCTTTTTCGCAATCATCATCAAATCAGACGATGTTGCCCGCGGATTTTGCAATGTTTTAATCAAATCATCATAAATTGCATCACCGCCAGTGCGTTTCATATCTGCGATTTTTCCAAAACTTCCATTACTTAATCGCAAAACTTCTGTGCTGATATCTGCCCCGGGCATAAAGCGTATACACAAATCGCGCAATTCGTTTATTGATAATGGATGCATTTTTTCAACGCGTGCGCGCGACCGAACGGTTGGCAAAACATTTGCCAATTGGTGTACAATCAACAAAAACAGTGTTTTTTCTGGTGGTTCTTCTAATAATTTCAAAATTGCGTTTGATGCGGCCTTGTTCAATTCATCCAATGAATCAATCAAAACTACGCGCCATGCACCCGACATAGACGATAACTGCATTTTTTCAATCATTGCACGCACAGTATATACAGAAATTTCTTTACCATCGGGTTTGTTTTTACCGTCTTTATCAATATTGCGCGTTATATCAATTATAAAGAAATCGCCAACATTTCCGTAAACCATGCGCGCCAATTTATATGCCAATGTTGCTTTTCCAATACCGCGTGGTCCGGTCAACATCCAAACCGGATGAATAGGGTGGTTTGCACGATTATTCCATGCATCCATAAAATTTTTCACTGTTCCCATATGACCAACCAAAGTGTCATTATCCATTGGATGCGGAAAATCATAAATTGGTGTATTTTTCTTTGCCATATTTCCTTACCTTTACAGATTACCTGTTAAATACATAATATTATGCCAAATTCTACGGATCAATTGAACGCGTTTAACAGTATCGCGCGCAACCAAATCTGCACTTGCGATGACCTTGCCATCACGTTGTGCAATTAATTGTCCAATTTTATCGCCCGCATGAATTGGTGCCGCCACAGGACTGTCATACACTGCAATAATACGAACCCCAGATAAACCGTCGGCTTTGCGTGTCGTAATTGCAAAAGGTTTTGCGACCGTTGCCACAACAAAATCGTCTCGTCCATACCATGTTGGCATCTTGGCAACCACATCCCCCGGGCGATAGAAAACTTTGTTTGAAGTATTGGTGTATCCATAGTTTAACATTTTCTTCATCTCGTTTGCTAATGCTTCGTGTCCTTTGCCATGAAACCCGTTCATAACACCGATTAAACGCCGACCGCCAACCTTTGCACTTGCAACGACACCATAACCCCCATCGTCTGTATGTCCAGTTTTTAATCCGTCTGCGCCCGGCATAATAAATAATAATTTATTGTAATTCAGTGTATGTGTTTTTCCCCAATCGCGACACCAATCTGTTGTATATTCATTAAATTCAAACCGTCGCGTCGCAAACAAAGGATAAATGTCAGGATAATCTGCAATAATATGTTTTGCCAATATCGCCAATTCGCGCGATGTCATTAAATTAGCCGGGTGGGGTAATCCACTTGCATTACCAAAAGTTGACTTTTCCATACCCAATGCTGCTGCTTTGCGTTGCATCAATCCAGTAAAAGAATTTTCATCGCCACCTAATTTTTCAGCCACAACAACGGATGCGTCACCACCCGAAAGCACGATTAAACCCAATATCAAATCGCGGACTGATACGGTTTGACCTGTGGTTAAACAAATTTTAGATGCCGGATACCATAACGGATTTTTATAGTCCGCATTTTCACTGACCGGAAACCGGTCGGTCATTTTAATATGTCCTGATTTAATCTCGTCAAACAAAACCGCCAATGTCATCAGTTTTATCATAGATGAAGGTGGCATCAAAACATCGGCGTTTTTTGACACAATTTCCGCCCCAGAATCATAATCAATTAAAAAAGCAGATTTGGCATTTGTCGTAAAATCCGCGTTTGCCGCAGATGTAATAATTGATAACAAAAAAGCAAACACAACTTTCTTCATATCGTCTTAAACCTTAGCAATTTTTAAGAGATTTGCCACAATTATTTTTATAAAAAAATCCCCGCACAATTATGCGGGGTGTAATTATTTTTATTCACGTTCTTTTGTTTTTTTTGCGCACATTAACATTCCGGCTCCCATAACACCAAGCCCCAATGCGGCATTAGCGGTCGCGGCGGCAAATGCGGCTTTATCTGCAGATCTAAAATTATCAGTTATCGCGCCAGGGTGTTCTTTTCGATTTTCATCGAAAACTTTTCTCCAAGTTTCGGTAAAAGTCATTGGTGATACCCATGTCACCAAAATACCTAACAGCATTACATAAAGCCATAAGTCAGATTTTTTGAGCAACTTTTTGTTTGTCATCACGGTCCTCCTTAGTCTCATTATTACACTTGCAATATAATACAAAAATATAAAATGTCAAGATTTTTTTGGTGCTTTTTTACAAAAAAATACCCCAGATATTTCTGGGGCGCTTATAATATTTTTTTAACGCTTTCTGGTTTTTATGAGGGCAGATGCGCCTGCTACAGCAAAAAGCGTTCCAAGGCCAAAAGGATATATTGCTGTGTTACGTGCTTGTGCTTTGGCTTTTATATCTGCATTTTCTATTGCTTTTAAATTCACAGCAGGCCCAGCGGTTGTCATAACAGGAAGAGGCGCTTCTTTCTTAAAGTTGTAATCATATATTGCCTGATAAGTAACCGCACTTCCTAAACTTGCTAACAACAATCCACCAGATAAACATGTAATGAATACTGCTTTTGGAGATATAATATTTAGATTCGACATTAAAAACCCTTTGTTTTATTTTTATAGTGTAATACAAAAATGTGAAATGTCAAGATTTTTTGGTGCTTTTTTACAAAAAAATCCCAACAAAAATTGTGGGTAATATGTTGTTATTCGTATTGTTTTTCTTTTTTACGCCACATGGCCAATCCACCGAATATAACTGTCGCACCAACAGCGGCCTGTGCGGTCAGGGCATTTTTTGCTGTGTTTTTCGCAGCCAAACCATTTTCCAGGGCGGCTCCAGGGTTTTCTTTTTGTTTTTTGTTAAATGCTATCTGGTTGACCACAGGATATGTACCCAATGATGAAAAAAGTACCAAATACCCAATAATAGTTACTTTTACCCAAAAATTTGCAGGTTTATCTAATAATTTTGTATGTTTTTGTGGCATAAGTTTATCCTTTAATTTTTGCATTTAGACCAGATACAATTTTATGAATTTCTTCTGAGTTGTCATGCATCATCTTTTGATATCTTGCTTGTGCGATACTAATCAACAGCAAACCTGTCATAAAGGATGCCCCCGCGGGTATTCCCAATAATAATTTTAATTCAGGTTTTAATTCATCGTTTAATGCCAGAGTCGTGCCACCAACCACAAAACCAGAAAAAGCCAAGATTTTACCCGCTTTTGCTATTTTGTCCGTTTTGTTCATATATGTCGCATAGTCTTTCATTATAAATCCTTTTTCATAATTATTGTTGCATAAGCAAATGATGATTTCAAATTATTTCGCCAATAAATTGACCGTTTTTAATATCAACCAACCTGACATCGCAAATCGTTTTTGCTGGGATTTTTGTGCCACGAATTATTACATCTATATCATCGGGCGTACGACCAATATTTTTGTTCTCTACCAATACAGATACGGTTTTACCGGTCTGGGTTGCCATATATGTATCCTTGTTTTTATCGGCTAATTTTGTGATTTTATGAACGCGTTCTTTGGAAATTTTGTGCGGAATTTGATTTGGCATAGTCGCACCAACGGTCCCAGGGCGGGGCGAAAAAGGAAACGCATGAATTTTGATTGGTTTAACCTCGGCCACTAAATCCAATGTTTCATTGAATAATTCATCTGTTTCGCCTGGGAAACCACAAATAATGTCCCAACTGAATGTAATATTATGTGCGTATGCGACAATTTTGCGTATTAAATCCGCATTATGTCGCCGACCCATCGCCGATAAAATGGTGTTTGACCCTGATTGCATGGACAGGTGTAAATGTGGCATCATGCGCGGTTCGGCATGAATTAAATCAATAATCTTGAAAATCTCTGGCGATGCCGGGTCCAACGAAGAAATTCGCAAACGTTTAATTTCTGGTACATCACACAGCAACATTTTACAAACATCACTGATAAATATGAATTTATCACCTGTGTTAAATGCGTACGATGCGCTGTCAACACCGGTAATCACAATTTCATAAAACCCGTTAGCCACCGCTTTGCGTGCATCCGCCAAAATATCGTCATACGGAAAAGACACCGCCGGTCCACGAAGCAAGCGTGTCACACAATAAGTGCATTTATGATTACATCCATTTTGAATTTGAATAAATTGCTTTGATAATTCTGGGGTTTCGTGTGGAAAACTGACAATATCGCCACCATTATTTAATTTTGCCAATCCATTGATATATTGCACAGCATCTGTCTTGTTTGTGTTTGGAATAACCACAGTATTTGGGATTTTTTCAAACAGTTCGGGATTTCGTGTTGCGCCACAACCCGTCACAAAAATAGGAACATTTGGATTTTCGCGTGCAATACGCCGTACACTTTGTGCAGATTGACGTTCTGCCTCGGCTGTGACAGAACAAGTGTTCACAATAATCGCCGTATCAACATGCGGTGCGACAATGTTTTTTATCTTTTCGCACTCTAATGCATTCAAACGACATCCAAAAGACAAAGATTTTATATTTTTTTCTTGCATTTTCAATATCCTTGGGGCATTATATATCAGCGAAAAAATTTTTCAACAAAGGATTTAAAATGGCTCGTACAACAAATTCTGATACATTACCATACGTAGACAGTCGTTATGAATTGGGCATGTTGGCATCGCAACGCGTTCGTGATTTGAACGGTGGTGCGGAACCTGTGGTGGATGCCGGTCGTGATAAATTGACGGTTGTCGCATTGCGTGAAATCGCATCTGGCAAATTAGATGTTGCAAATGTTCGCCATGAATTTGTTCAATCTTATAAAGATACCCCAATTACTGATTCTGCGGAACAGTCATTAGAGGTTGAATCAACAGATCCAGAATTGCGTGAAATTGACGCGGAATTGGAAAATGCATTGATGGACGAACCAATCGTCGCCGAAAGTGACGATGACGACACACCCGATGCTGGTGAACAAGAATAATTAAAATCATCAAAAAATCCGGAGTCGTCGCATAGTTGGTCTAGTGCGCCACATTGGAAATGTGGTATACCGGCAACGGTATCAAGGGTTCGAATCCCTTCGACTCCGCCACAAAAATCAAACGCCCAAGCGGGCGTTTTATTTTTGTGCTGTGGGTCGCGGGATTTGAACCCGGGGTTCAAGGGTTCGATCCGCAGGCGAAAGGCAGACGTTAGTATGCCGGTGAGCATAGCGAATGAGCCAAGGGGAATGTAGCGAAGCGAAATCAATCCCTTCGACTCCGCCACGAAATTTTGTTAGCCCGCACAAAAAAGTGCGGGCTTAAAAAATTTCAGTGCCGCGCCGTAGCATTGTTCATAATTACACCGCGGGTTTAACACTTGTCGGCGAAGGCGGGCACAAAAATCAACGCCCACAGATGTGGGTATTTTTTTATCCTACCGTCGTCGAAAACGGTCCAGAATGCCCTTTGGCAAACGCTAGTTTGCCGGTTGGGTTCGAAAACAAGTAGATTTCGCAAGTATAACGCAGCGAAATCGTTACGGTTTCCCCGCAGACACGAAGTGGCGAGGGAATCCCTTTGACAAGGTTGAATTAAAAAAAACAATAACCTTTTTCATGTGCTTTCGTTCTTATTGTGTTATTGGTAAAACATAATAGTATAAAAACTGTAAACATGGAGTAAAACATGAAATCTACAAAAATATTGGCTTTTGCTTTCCCTTTGATGGCGGGTGGGTATGCAAATGCTGAAATCACAAATCCAAATATTTTGGTTGCTTATTATTCGTTAACCGGTAAAACAGAAAAGACCGCCACAGCAATCGCGGATGCGACCGGTGGCACGCTATATAAAATTCAGGTCGCCAAAGATTATCCAACAGATACCAAAGAACGCCGCAAAATTCTTGAAAAAGAAATAGAAGAAAATTTCATGCCACCTTTGGCACCAATGGACACAAACCCAGAAAATTATGATATTATATTTTTGGGTTCGCCTGTTTGGGCAAATCATATATCATTACCTGTTAAAAGTTTTTTGGCAAAATACAACCTGTCTGGCAAAAAAGTAATTCCATTTGTCACGCACAGTGGCGGTGGTCGTGGGCAAAGTTTTAACGATGTCGCATCGCTTTGCATAAATTGTATTGTTGATATGGACGGTTGGTCGTCTTGGGGTGCATCCACCGGACGAGGTGTAAAAAAATGGGCAACCCAACAACTCGCAGATATGACTAAATAAAATTTTTATCGTGTGCGCTGTAACACGTTTATGGCGCCACTTTGCAATAATTCCCAATTATTCAATTTGTTTGGCACTTGTATAAATAATTCGCTGGCATTAAAAGTGTTTTGTTGGTCTGCGAATATGCGTCCGCCAATATTGGTATGTTGAATCAAATGTGATAAAATATTGCCAAAATTTTGCCATGACATATAGTCTGCGATATTTGACAGGTGTATAAAATCATAACTTTCGGTCAGTTTCAAATCCACCGCATCAGACCAAATAAAATCAAACGGCTCTTTAATTACATTTCTTAATTGTTCATATTCTTTGGCATTTATCGTATATTTTTCTGTTTTTTCTTCTATTTCTTGACCAGACGAAAATAAATTTAACCGTAATTTTGAATCTGCGGCATCTGCCAAGTATTTTTGAACATTTATTGGTAAATGCCCAGCAATATTATCCATTCCGGGCACATTTAATACATTTGTGCTTTTATGTAAATTATTCAATAAATTACGATATTGTTGAATGTCAAAACCTTCTTGTATTGCAGCAATTTTAATGTCTGTTATAATTTTCGCATTACATGTAATATCAAATGTTGTCACATGTTTTGCACCATACAATTTGCAAAACAAAGGATGATCCCCCGATGCCGCCACAGTCAGCACTTTGTCGCGTTTTGCAGGCATAAATTCCATGCTTTTATGTAAATTTTCATTTGTTAAAATATACGCGGGCGCATAGCGCAACCAGCGTTTGTCGCTTAAAGTACTTATGCTTTTTAAGTGTAATGCCTCGGCGGCACTTGGTTTAAAATCCATTTAATACTCCCTGTCTTACTATATGTAATATAATACAAATAATAAAATTGTCAATATTTTATGTCTTTACATTATGGTTTTATTTGTTGTATCTTCGCCCCAGGGGAAGGATAAAAAATGATTTATCATGTTTATGACAAAACAAAATTAACAGATGTGCCGTCAAACGATGCAAATAATCAATGGGTTGATTTTAATGATTTCTATAAAATTGATGGGGTGGGGGCAAATGATATTGTTGTCAAAGAACTGATAAATTCGGACGATTTTCTGCGTATGATTTTGCGTCGATTAAATCCAAATAAAAACTTTATAAGTCATTGTTTTTATTTTGAAAAACCAAAACGCGCACCGGAATTTATGTCAAGTTTTATTGTGACAGATGCGGCTTTGAACCAATTTCCAACATTGCAAGACAGGGTTAAAATCGCACAAAATGCATTGGATTTTTGTGCCAAAACAAAAATTTTTGGCGAAATTCGTCCGTTGGTCACATTTTTAAATCACTCTGGTCACTTTAATATAAAAAATCCAACCGCATGTGCCAGTCATTTGCTTGTTCACGAATGTGAACGCACGATGGCTGAACTGGGCGATTTTTGCGATTATCAATTGGATTGCTGCCTTTCACAAAATGCCCGTGATATTAAAAAAGTGGGGCAAAACCGTAATACCAACATAATTGTTGCAAATGATATAAACGAAGGGAATTCTATTGTTAAATCATTTTTACTTAATGGTTGGGCGGGATACGGATACTTGACTGGTCTGGATTTGAAAATTGTTATGAATTCGCGTGCAAACCTGGGGGATAACCAACTTGCTATTGCCAAAATAGTGAAATAATGTAGTCCCGAAAAATTTCATGATAAAAAATAAAAAAATTGCTTGAAAATAGGCTTGTTTTGCGCTATATTGCATGGCGTTACAAAAAAGGATTTTTCATGAATTACCCGTATATGCCAAAATCTACCGCGTTATGGTTGATTGAAAATACATCGCTTACATTTGAACAAATTGCTGATTTCTGCGGCATGCATGAATTAGAGGTTAAAAATATCGCCGACGCTGAAAGTCATAAAATGCAAGGGCTGGACCCTGTATTGAACGGTCAATTGACTCGCGAAAATATTCGTGCGGCCGAAGCAGATCCATCTGTGCGCCTTGTTTTGACCGAAACAATTGTTGCAGCCCAGGAAAAAAATAAACGCAGTGGCGGCTATACACCAAAATTACATCGTCAAAATCGCATGGGTGGTATTTTGTGGATTTTGAAAAATTATCCAGAATTATCAGATGCCCAGGTTGCCCGCCTGATGCGCAGTACGAATCCAACGGTTTCATCTGTTCGTAACAAAACACACAAAGATTATGCGGATATTCATGTTTGCAACCCAATCACATTGGGATTGGTGTCCGAAGGTGTTTTAAAGGAAGAAGTGACCAAGGCTCAAAAAAAAGCGCAGAAAAACAAATAAAAATCTTTAATTGAAAAAGGTTTGTTGATGACTAAAAAATTGGATGACGCAACCAAAATGTTGGTTGATTCATTGCCAGAAAATCTTCAAAAACTGGCAAGTTCGGCAATTGAAAACGGCTATTTTTCGCAAAGCGATTTTCAAGAGGCAAGTACCTTGGACGAAGTTCCAAATGATGAACAGGCCGAAGTTCTGGATTTCTTTCAGCAAGATTTGGGACTCGAAGTTGTCGAATCCGAAAGTTATTCCAAGGATATGGACCGTTATTATCATGCCGAAGAAGATGATGACGAACCACGCGATAAAAGTCGTGACCTGTTAAATGCCGAAGCAGAACAGGTTGATGTCAATGATGAAGATTATGACCATTACGCAAAACAATTGGAACGCAGTCAAACCGGAACATTGGTCTTGGGTGTCCAAGATTCTGTCCAATCTTATTTGAAACAAATTGGTACAGTTCAATTATTGACCGCTGCCGGCGAAGTCGCAATTGCCCAAAGGATTGAGGCTGCATCGCGTTTGATGGTTTATGGCTTGTGCGAAAGTCCAATGACGATTCAGGCTATGTTGGATTGGTATCAACAACTGATAAACGAAGATATTCGTTTGCGTTATATTATCAACTTGGAAGTAATGTATTCTTCCGAAGCGGAACAAAAATCACTTGCCGCGATTTCTGAAACATTAAAATCCAAGGGCGTGGACCAGGTTGACGAATTAAACGATGATGATTTAGATGATTTAGAAGAATCCACCACAATCGAAGATGATGAAGATGATGAAGAAGATGAAGACGAAGACGGTATAAAAAAGGAAGAAACCCCACGTGGTTCTTCGGGTGTGCCAATTCCTGTTATGGAAGATGCGGTTATGCCGTTGGTTGTGGATTTGTTTACAAAAATTAAACGCATCTTTAACAGCATGCAAAAATTACAAGCAAATCGTTTAGCAAACTTACTGGTATCCAATAAACCGGACGAAGAATTGGAAAAGAAATATAACAAAATGCGTCTGGAATTATTCGAAAATGTCAGCAAAATCCGCCTTAATGATGACCGTATTGCGGAAATCTTGGAACAATTGACCAAACGCGACCAATTATTAATGGGACTTGAAGGTAAGTTATTGCGTCTTGCCATGGCGAACAAGGTTAAACGCGAAGATTTCTTGGCGGAATATACTGGTAATGAAATCAATCGTAATTGGGTTAAAAAATTACAAAAACATAAAAATCCAGTCTGGGCAAATTTTGCAAAGAAATGTGAAAAAGAAATTTTAAAAATCCAAGAAGATATTACGAATATCGCAAATGAAACCGGTCAACCAACTGCGGAATATAAAAAGGTCGTGGAATTGGTTCGTCGCGGACAAAGCGAGGCCGCACGTGCAAAACGCGAAATGATAGAGGCAAATTTGCGTCTTGTTATCAAATTTGCGAAAAAATCCAGCAATCGCGGCCTGGGACTTGATTTTTCGGACTTGGTCCAAGATGGCAATATCGGTTTGATGAAGGCTGTGGATAAATTTGATTATCGTTTAGGAAATAAATTTTCAACATATGCAACAAATTGGATTCAACAGGGCATTTCGCGCAGTATTGCCGACCAGGCGCGCACGATTCGTATACCTGTGCATATGATTGATAATATACATAAAATCCAACGTGCAACGCGTCAATTTATGCATAAATATGGTCGCGCCCCAACGGCTGAAGAATTGTCAAAAATTATCTACTTGCCGGTGGATAAGATTCACAAGGCTATGAAGGTGAACTTGAAACCAATATCACTCGAAGCGCCTGTGGGAACCGAAGACGACAGCAGTCGTATTGAAATTATCGCAGATGAAACAGCCAAGAATCCATTTGTATCTGCGGCACAAAAGAATTTGCGTAAAATTGTCACACAAATTTTGTCGGAATTGGATCCAAAAGAAGAAACAGTCTTGCGTCAACGTTTCGGGATGAGTACGAATAAAACCAGTACCCTGGAAGAGGTTGGTGAATACATCGGTGTGACACGTGAACGTATTCGTCAAATCGAACAAAAGGCGTTGAACAAGTTGAAACACCCAACTCGTGCCCGCAAATTACGCAGTTTCTTGGAAGAAGATTAATAAGTCTGGGTGGCCAGAATAATAATTCCCCTCCTGTGGAGGGGTGCCCATAGGGCGGGGAGGGTGAATTACCCGAGAGAGAATAAATCAATAAGGAAACCTGATGAAAAATATTCTCTTGTTTTGTAACGGATTATCCGGCACAGGGAAAACTACATTTATAAATACATATGCGATACCGAATGGTTATCATAATTTAATTTCTGCGACAACGCGTAAAATGCGTGAAGGCGAACTTGACGGCGTTTCATATTATTTTCGTGATGAAAAGTATTTTGAAACAGAAAAATTCGCAACATACCTATTTGTGAACGAGGCTTTTTGGAAACCCGGCGAACCAAAATGGTTGTACGGTGTTCCTGAATTTGAAATTGAACAAAATTTAGGCAAAAATTTGATATATGATGTGATTCAGCCACGTTATACGCGTGAATTGATGAACTGGTTTGTTGCACATAAATTGGATGAACAGTATGAATTCAAGGTTGCTTATTTCACCACTAAACAAGATAACTTTGAAATTGCCGAACAACGCGCGGTTATGCAAAATGATTTGGCTGTCCGGCGTGCAAATACTTGCACATGGGACGACTTTGCTCGGGCGCGTGTAAATGTCGATTATGTCACAATGCCACGCGATAATAAACCAAATGTGGATTTAATCAAACTTGTCCAATCCGCCCAAAACATAAAATAATTTCGTGTATAAAGGATATGTGTATGCCCCAAGAAATTAGATTTTGTACACCCGATGGCCCATATTGGTTTTTAAGCCCTTTGGCTAAATTTCCAATAAAAATGTCTGTTGATGGTGGGGATTATATTTTCCCCAGTACGGAACATTATTATCAAGCGATGAAATTTTATGCAACCGATATACGGTTTAGCACAATTATTAATTTGGAAAATCCAGACGACGCGCGTTTGCTGACAAAAACACCAAAATACAAAATAAATCGCAGGGATGACTTTGATAAGAATAAGTTTGATATTATGGAACGCGGATTGCGGGCGAAATTTGCTCAAAATCCAACGGCTGCTGAAATGTTAAAACAAACAGGGGATGCGATATTGATAAAATCTTGTCCTGTATGCTATAAATGCGGCTTTGGTATCGGCAGTGGCACAAATCGTATTGGAAAAACTTTAATGCAAATAAGGGCGGAATTGCAAAGATAACACAAAATCATTCAAATCGAATATAAAGCGAAATGTGTTGACAAAACGATGTGTTGTGCTATTGTTTTGGTCAGGGTACAGAATATTATATGACAAACGATTTTATTGAATTTTTACCTGATATGCAAAGCGTAAATTCTGAGATAACAACAGGATTTACACTGTTTTGCGACAATGAAAAGCTGGCAAATGCAATTCGTTTGAATTTGTTATGTGATTTTCACATACATTCTATGATTGATTTTGATGATAATGGTGCTTATTCTATTATTCCACTTGAAACGCCAGACGATAAAACTATGCAAAACTTTATCTTTCGTGGTTGGAATTGGGATAAAAGTCAAAAATTTATACATTATGCAATCACGTTATATAATCAAGATGCCACAATTAAATTATATAATATGCTGGTTGCGCGCGGGTATGATGCGATTTTGATAAATAATAATATGCAATTAACAGTAAAATGTTTAGACGATTCTCCGCGAAATACTGAAATCAAAGCATTAACCCAAGAATTAATAAAGTTCCAAAAATCATCTCCTGTATCTTTGGATAATTACTTTAATAAATTATTATTCTGTGGCAAAATAGAAAAAACAGAATATCGCCAAATTCGCAAACAAGAGTTCAGTCTTGATGAAGTGGAACAAGAGCGAGATATAATAATTCGCGGAATGTTATATCAATATTTTTATAAACGTATTCGTTCTTATTTGATGCCTACGGTATTTTCAAAAAAATTTGATGCAAATAAATTAGATGATAAAACGAAAAGAAATATAAATTTAATTCGTGACTATTTGTATGCCGTTGCAGAAAAATATATAGATATGCAAATGATGAATGCAATCAGGACAAATCACTCTATTTTTGTGCGCTTTGACTATTTGAAAAGTTGTAATCAGTATAAAGATTATCGTTCGGTACTGAAATTAGCAAAACAGTGGTATAAAGAAAAATTACAAAAGGAAAAAATCAAAGAATACAATCTCAGGATGTCTGAAAAAGGCACATATAAAATAATGAATTGTGGTCCTGATTATTATGTCGTCCAATTATTTACCCCAAAAGCACCGGATTTTGAAGGTAGTATGCTAAATCATTGTGCTGGTGATGGTTATTATGATAATCAAGTACACAAAGAAAATGTACAAATATATTCTATACGTGATTATCGTGGTATTCCGCACCTGACTCTGGAAGTAAATGATGGTAAAATAGTTCAATGTTATGGTTATAAAAATCATGTGCCGTGCGATGCAAAGTTAAGGCAGGTCGTACGTGCGTTGATGCGTCAAGAAAAATTGGACTTGCCAGATATAAACAGTTGGAATAAATTGATTGCATATATAAAGCAAGATGGTGTTTTATATGATCTATTTGATTTGCCAAAAGATTTTATAGCACAAAGTACTATAAATTTAAGCGGTATGGATTTACATCAATTGCCTGATATGTCGACAGTAAAAGTCAAGGGTGATTTTTGGTGTCCAACAAATCAATTATCCACCATTGATGGCGCGCCCTATTCGGTTTCGGGGCATGTTAAACTTAGTTATAATCCAATTACATCATTACGCGGATTTCCTCGGCATGTTGGGGGCAAGATTTATTTATCGCATACAAATTTAACCGCCAAATCATTTGTGCCACTTTATATCGAAAACAAACTTGATGATATTATCGGTTTGGACGACAAAACCATTGCTGCATGGAAACAACAAATAGCACAAAGAAAACACAAATTACAAACAATTATTACGTCGTTGAGTCAAAGAATTTCAAAATAAAACTCCAAGGCGTTTTTTATTTTCCTTTCAAATGTGTGTAAATAATACCTGTATCTGTTTTCAACAGTTTTGCTTTTACTGTATCCGGGTTATCGGTTTGTAAACCTGCCTCTAAAATCTTGTCAAAACCGCGTACAAATTGGGACGCTTGGGACCGGAATATAGCATCATTTTTCAACAATTCACGAACCTGTTTCTTATCAGATGCGTTTAACATTTTTGCCAACCATTTTGAAAATATAGTTTTGTCCCCATCGTGGTATTTTTTCCAAACAACATCTGGAATTTCTGCGCCAACCGCGCGTGTTAAATCCATAGATAATTCATGCAGTTTATCAAAATCCACAGTTTTTAAAAAGTCAACGCCTGATGCCGCCGCAATCGGTGCTGCCGGGGCAGACTTAATTGCTTCCATTGGGGCGGTTGCGCGTGCAACCATCATTTGTTTATTTAATGTTTGCAATGTATTCACAGCCTTGGCATAGTCTGCCATTAAATCAATCATTTGTTGACGTGATTGACCCGCCAAATCTTCCATTTTTGCGGCGGATTCTGCAATTGCACCGGTGGAATCAGCAACCGCCTGTTTAATCAATGTGATATTTTTATTCATATTCGTGACAATCTTGTTCAAATTGTCATTTGTTTCAATCGATGTTTGCGACAAATCGGGCAGGGCGGCATAATATTTTTCAATCAGCGCAGACAACGGTTCTAATTGTGCTGTGGTATCGGCGGACAACTTAATTAAATTCTGGGATTGACCTGATAATTGCGTGTGTGCCGTATTCATTTCTATCAGTGTTTCACGCACACCGGTTGCCATTGTTTTAACAGATTCTGAAAACGCGTTTGCCGCGGTCTTGGTGTTTTCCAATGTCACATTTGCAACCCCGGATACTGTTTTTATCTCAGAAACAACAGATGTTGCAAAATCTTTGATTTCATCATTAAAGTGATTGGTTAATCCTGATAATTCATTTGAAACGCCACGAACCGAAGCCTCTGTTGTGGTGGCGGATGTCATCAAAGCGTCAACCGCATCGGTCAATTTGCGTGTTTGTTTATCGATTGAAGATTCTGCTAATTGAACTTGGCTTGCCACTACATTTGCGGTATTGGTAAGTGTATTTGCTTGGGCAACCAATTGTTTTTTTGCCTGTTTTCCATATGCATCCAATTTGACCAAATGATCGTTCATAAATTTGTCGTTTGTGCGTAAAACTTCTTCATATCCAGCGGCCGAAGTTTTAATACCATCAAATCCGTCGGCCACAGATTTATTCAATTCGCCCAAAGTGTTTTTCATGGCTTCGGTTTCATCGGTTAACGTTTTTATCTGGTTCGCATTATTTTCAAAATTAGTATTCAATTCGCTATTTAATTTTTCCCCAGATTCAATCCAATTTGCCATCTGGGTTTGAATATTATCAACACGTGAATTTACGTCCGCGGTGGTTGTATCAATCTTTGTCAATATATCATTTAAATTCGCAGAAAAATTATCTGCGGAATTTGCGACATCCACCCAAGAATTTGATTTGACAATGCTTTGTAATCCATCAACAGTATTTTCTAATCTTTGTGACATATTGGCAACTTTCTTGGTGGCATCATCCGCCATATTCACCAATGTATCATTTTGTTCGGTCAAAGTTTTGTTCAGGTTTTCTGCTGTTTGAATTTGATATTGCAAAGTTTCTTGTATCATTTGAAACCCGGTGTGAATTTTGGCAATTTCATCCGCCAAAATTTTGCTTAAAACACGTGATGCATCTGCAATTTGTGCGCGTTCTGGTTGGGTTAATATGGTCAACAAAGATTCCATAACGCGTTGACTTTTATGTGATATAAAAAACGATATGCCCAACGCAACCAATAATAAAAAGCAAATTGAACACAGTATAATCAATAAAATATTTGTGATTGGCATTTTTCTCCCCGTATATTTATATATATCCTTGCAGTGCATTTGAATATATACTAAAATAAAACGCAGAAAGCAAGACTATAAATCGTATAAAATGATAAAAAAGAAAGAATTTTCATCGGCCCAGAATATTGCTGCAAATCCACAGGAAAATGTGTGGGTCCAGGCAAATGCTGGAACCGGAAAAACCAGTGTGTTAACCGAACGATTGTTGCGTATTTTATTTCGTACGCATGATGTGACTGCGTCTGGTATCTTGTGTTTAACATACACAAACGCTGGGGCGGGCGAAATGCGTAATCGTATTTTGCGTGAACTGAAAAAATGGGCATTGTTATCAAATGAGGATATGCGAATATTGCTGGATGGTGTTGCAACAAACAAAAAAATAACCGATAACGATATTGCACATGCGCGGGAAATATTTTTCACATATATTGATAAACCAGATATGTTAAAAATAAAAACTGTACATGGTTTTTGTGAAGAAGTTTTACATCGTTTCCCAATAGAGGCACATATATCCCCCGCATGGAAATTGATAATGGATGCCGACCAAAGGGCGTTGTTATGGGACGCTTTTAATGACATGATTTTAAACCCTGCAAACGAACATGTGGAGTTAGCTTTTTCACATCTTTTAAATCGCGTTTCTGAATACACAATTGACAATTTATTGGGAATTTTAAGTGAACATTACAAAGATTTCTTTGATATAACAAATTATATTAAATATCGCAAATACTTTGTTGACACAACGACGAATTTTTTAAAAATCAATAATGAAATATCTATGGAAAAGCCGCTTCAAAAACTTGAAAATATTGTGGTGGTTGCGCGTGAAAAGCAATCCAAAAAAAATCCGCCAAAATATTTACAAGATGTCATCGATTTAACCACAAAATATATTAAAAATTTGATTAGTTTTGATGAATATAAATCTGTATATTTGACCAAGGCCGGCACTAAAAATTCGAACATATCAAAACAAGATTTTTTGGTGGACGAACAATCGCGTGTCTTTGCATTGAACGAATATATGGAAAATAAAAAGATATTTGACGATACGATTGCTTTGTTTGATTTGTCTGGGGCATTCGCACAAAGTTATATGGGCATCAAACGCGCCCGTAATATTTTGGATTTCGAAGATTTGATTTTGTACACGCGCAAATTATTCAGTAATCCTGATACTATGGGGTGGATATTATCACAAATGGATGTGTCATTGTCGCATATTTTGGTTGACGAAGCCCAAGATACAAGTCCGGCGCAATGGGATATTATCCGCATGTTGACCGGCGATTTCTTTGATAATGGGGATAATACAGATTTGCCACGTTCGTTGTTTGTTGTTGGTGATACAAAGCAGTCTATATACGGTTTCCAGGGGGCCGATCCGGTTGCTTTTATTAAAAGTCGTGATGATATTGCGGCGCAAATTGAAAACAATTATCGGGTTATTCGCGATATTCCGTTGGATCAAAACTTTCGTTCTTTGCCGTCTGTGCTTTACGCGGTTGATACATTTTTCAAAGATGATATCGTAAAAGGTACCAGTGGTTTTATCAATCAAACTCATAAATGTTTTCGCGTGCACGACGGTACCGGTGCGGTTGAATTGCATCGATTAAATGCCAAAGGAATCAGTGGCGACGATGTTCGTGATTATGTAAAAACGATTGCAGATAAAATATCCAATCTTGTTGGTTCTGGGGCATACAGACCAGATGATATAATGGTTTTGGTGCAAAATCGTCGTCCGTTTGTAAATCCATTGGTTGCGGAATTAAAAAAACGCAATATCGATGTCGCGGGCAGTGATCGCATAGTTTTACCAAATTTTCCGGCAATTCGTGATTTATTAAATTTGACTCGGTTTTGCCTAAATACCGCTGATGATTATTCTTTGTGTTGTGTGTTAAAAAGTCCATTATACAGGTTTACAGAAACCGACATTTATAAGCTATGCAAATTAAAAAACGATGCGGTGCGTGCGATAAAACAATCTGGGGATACGACAAATATTCCGTCTATTTATAATTTATTGCCGACATTTAATATGGATGTGTATAACGATTTAACAAATCTTGTTAATGTGGCGGCAAAACTTGCACCTTATTCGTTTTTCAGTTTTGTTTTGCGTAATAATAACACGCGTCAAAAAATGATTTCGGCGTTGGGAAATCAAATTTTGGATCCATTGGAAGAATTTATGACAATATGTTTGGCGTACGAAAGGACGCAAAGCGGCACATTGCGCGAATTTTTGAAATGGTTTATAACCGGTGGTGCCGAAGTGAAACGCGATATGGATGCGACATCTGGGGTGCGTGTTGTGACTGTGCATGGCAGCAAAGGTCTGGAAGCACCGGTTGTGTTTTTAATTGATACGGTGCGCACACCGGATGCAGATAAAATCGTTAAATTGCCATGCAATCCAAACCCAGAATTTAAAACACCATGGATTTGGATGGTTGCGGGCGCAACAAAAACAGAAAGCGCACAAACCGCTTTGGATAAACAATCCCAAGAACAAATTGCCGAATATTATCGGTTGTTATATGTTGCGATGACGCGTGCCAGGGATGAATTATATATCTATGGATACACACCCAACAAAAATCCAACATCTTTGTCATGGCATGCAAATTTGTGGCGTGTATTTGGCGGTATTTATAATGCAACCGAAAACCAAGAATATATCAGGATAGAATATGACAAATCAAATAAATGATTTTATTAAAAATGCGACTGCAACCGAATTTGCTACAAACGCAGGGCGCGCAATGCATGTTAAATTACAACATGTGCGCATTGGTGCGATACCTGTGGGTGACGCTGAATTAATCGCCAAGATTGAAAAAAATGAAACTTTAAAATCTTTTTTTGGTGAAAATTCGCGTGCCGAAGTCCCAATTGCCGGAATTATAAACGGTCATTTTGTATCTCGGCGTATTGATAGGTTGGTTGTGGACGACGCGGCAAAAACTGTGCGCGTTTTGGATTATAAAACAGATGTTGATACAGAAAAATTCCGTCCAAAATATATTGCACAAATAAAAGAATATATTGAATTACTGAAACAGATTTATCCGGGTTATAAAATTTCTGGGGCGATTTTATGGTTGCGTAATTGGACAATTGAAAATATATAAAAAACTTGAAATTTTGCGTTTTATACGATTATAATTCGGGTATGCTGATAAACCTTAATATTTCTAATATAGTTTTAATTGAAAAACTGAATCTGGAATTCGGTGGGGGCTTAAATATTTTAACCGGTGAAACAGGTGCCGGTAAAAGTATTTTGATGGACGCGTTATCGTTGGCACTTGGCGCACGCAGTGATATTGGTTTAATCCGTCATGGGTGTGATATGGCATCGGTTGCCGCTGAATTTGATAATGTTGGCGATTTGGTTAAAACTATATTGGATGAAAACGGTTTGGAATATGATGAAACGCTTGTGTTGCGCCGAACACTTGGCGTGGACGGTAAAAGTCGGGCATGGATAAATGATATGCCGGTGTCTGTTCGTGTGTTAAAAGAAGTTGGCGATGCATTGGTTGAAATTCATGGTCAATTTGCAAATCATACATTATTGAATCCTGGGACGCATCGTCCAACATTGGATGCGTTTGCGGCATTGTATAACCCAAAGTTTATTGAAACGCAAAACGCAACCCGCGCGGCATATAATAAATTGCATGCGGTTGAAACAAAAATCACAGAATTACAGGATTTAATATCGCGTGCGGCGGCTGAACACGATTTTTTGGAACATAATGTTGCGGAACTTCGTGCGTTAAAGGTTCGTGTTGGTGAAGAAGATGAATTGGCGACTGCGCGTGCAAATATGATGAACGCCGAAAAAAATGCGGCGATATTAAATGATGCGATTGACGCATTAAATCCAAATGGAAATTCTTTGGAATCGCAAATTTGTACTGTGGCGCATATACTTGAACGCGTGCATGGTGATGGTGGTGAAAATCCGTATAGGGCGCAAATTGATAATTTATACGATGCTGCGCAAATTGTTGCGAATATATCTGGCGAAATAAAACCTGAATCCACCGATATTGGTACAATTGATGAAATCGAAGAAAGATTATTTGCAATTCGTGGGTTGGCAAGAAAACATCGGGTTGCGGCGGACGAATTGCCAAATAAATTGATTGAAATGGAAAGTGCGCTAAATAAAATCGATAATTCCGCCGCCGAATTACAAAAACTACAGAAAGAATTGGGTGTGGCAAAACAAGAATTTGATGCGTGTGCCACGAATTTAAGTCAAATGCGTGTGGATGCGGCCGCGGCAATGCGCGAACGAATTTTGGCTGAATTGCCGGATTTAAAACTTGGCTCGGCCGATTTTATGGTTGAAATAACAAAAGTCGCCCCAAACGCGAACGGCATTGATGATGTATTGTTTATGATAAAGACGAACCCCGGCACCCCATTTGCGCCGTTGAACAAATCGGCATCTGGCGGCGAATTGGCGCGTTTTATGCTGGCGTTGCGCGTGGTATTGGCGGGCGGGGCGGATTCGCATACTTTTGTGTTTGATGAAATTGATACCGGTATCAGCGGCGCGACCGCATCTGCGGTGGGATTGCGATTAAATAAATTGGCAAAATCGTCCCAGGCTTTGGTGATAACCCACTCGGCCCAGGTTGCAGGCTATGCCGATCGTCATTACAAAATTGCAAAGCATGTTGATAATGACAAAACGATAACAACGGTTAATGAAATCACCGGTGATGACCGGTTAAATGAAATTGCCCGAATAATCAGTGGCGCCGAAATTACCGACGCATCATTAAATATGGCCCGCACACTTATCAAGGATTAAAATAAACGCCCGATTGGGCGTTTGTTTTATCTGCGTTTGCCACTGCGAACTGCGTTGTTTACATCTGTGGTCAATCGAGTTATCAATAAAGATAAAATAAAATTTAATTGTTTTAGTTGACCCATATTCGTTCCAAATGTTGCAGAATCAGCAATAATTTCGCCATTATATTTAATCACGCGCCGTTGGTTATTGTATGCTTCGATAGAATAATTATTACCACCGCGCACCAAAGTATATTCGCGCATATCTTTACGATACATGACATCTGGTCGATATTTTTTGTCATTTATCGCGTGAATTAAATCTTCTTTTTGTTCTTGTGTCAAAGTAATCATTTCAGGGCTCATAAAGTCCTCCTTTGGTTATCTTCAATATATAATGTAATACAAAACAGATGCTTTGTCAATGTATTGTGTGCGACAAAATAAAAACGCCAAAATCGGCGTTTTTTTTTACAGACACATTTGTACATGGTTTTGTTTTTATTTTTGCCCAATATCCTGTATATATCATAATTTGATTACTCCGTCTTTGAATTCTATGCTTGCGGGGACGCCCGTATTAGAACTTATAATTTTACCCGCCTTATTGCGAACAATTGCATACCCGCGTGCCAAAACATTTTTATAACTCAGCGAATTTAACATTGTTCCCAAATGTATAATTGCCTGATTTAACATATTCATTTTGTTTGCCAAAATATTTGGAAAAGTTGCCACGACATCGATTTTCTGGCGCGCCATTTTCATTTTATTTGATATAATTAAATCCATGGTACGCGCGACATCGTCAATTCTTTGTCCCCATTCCATAACAACTTGTTTTGGACTTTTAATAGAAATATTTTCTATTTTTTGTTTTATGCCGACCAAACGTGTTGCGAATACAGTATCTAAACGATGCGACAAATTATCTAAATCTTGAATCAGTGATAACTTTGTTGGCACAACCATTTCGGCGGCACCGGTGGGTGTTGGTGCGCGTACATCGGCGGCAAAGTCAATCAACATCCAATCAGGTTCATGTCCCACCCCAGATATCAATGGAATATGACTTGCGGCGGCGGCGCGAACGACTATTTCCTCACTAAATGGCAACAAATCTTCCAATGCACCGCCACCACGTGCCACGATAATTACATCAACATTATTCATTTTGTTAAAGTATTCGATACCGGCTGCGACCTCACGCGCGGCGGTTTCACCTTGGACGGTGGCCGGATACAATAAAACATGCACAGGGAATCTTTCGCGCAGGCGATTTTGAATATCTTGGAAAGCGGCACCGGTTGGGCTTGTCACGACACCAATAGTTTGTGGCAATTTCGGTAAAGGCTTTTTACGGGATTCATCAAACAGTCCTTCTGCGGCTAATTTGCGTTTGCGTTCTTCCAACATTTTAAGAATTGCACCGACACCCGCCATTTCAATGTCGTTAACAATTAATTGATAATTACTGCGCGCGGGATATGTTGTGAATTTCCCAGTGACGATAACCTCCATCCCTTCTTCTAATTTAAAAGGTACCGGTGTACTGCGCCAAATAATAACATTTATAACCGCGCCGGCGTCTTTGACCGACATATAAATATGCCCCGATGTCGCACGTGTAATACCCGACAATTCGCCGCGTATGCGTATGGTTGGAAATGCGGTTTCAACAACGGTTTTTAACAAAGCCGATGCGTCGCTGACGCTGAAAATCATATCTGGTTTAACAAAAGGTGCGGGTTTTTCGAGCATATCTTTTAACTTTATATTCTTGGGTTAGTGGCACGAATTGCTTCTATAAAACGATGTGCCATCATATCATCTTTGTATCCTTTTGGAACGATGCGTCCAATATCATACGGAATCTGAGAAACACCGTCAACACTAAATTGATCAAAGGTCAAATCAAATACAGTCTTTGACGGTTTATGGTATAAAAAATGATGTGGGCCATATGTCCATAATTCATCAATATACCGCAATTGCCAATCTTGTGGTTTATTATTACCACTGTTCATAATATTGGCAAAAGCCATACTGGATGCGCGACAAAAACTGGTTGAATCGTATCGAAATATACGCGATACATCGCCAAATTGTTGAAGTTCCGGCCCCAATGTCGCTTGTTTAATTGCCGGCCATTGAAAAGCATCACGAAAAATCCGGGTCAAATGTGTTGCCAACATTTTGTCATCGGGTGTCATCTTCATTTTGGAAATAGATTCCAATAACTTTTGTGTCGCTTGTTTATATAAAAATTCTTTTTCAGGTAACATATCAATCCAGATTTTATCAAACTGTAAACAAATTGCAATTTTATAATTTGTATAGTATAATTTACACTATGAATATCAAAGGAAATCTTATAAATACGAATAAACCACGCGACAGTATTGTTGTTGCGGATTCTGGTACGGATGGTGTTGTAAAAATGCCAAATACAACCCGTCCGGCGTATATATCAAATTGGTTAAACAAACAACGTCATGCGCGAACAGTTGTTAATTTTATATACGGCAATGAACACCGGTGTGGCGGCTATTTTGTACCGAAAATTAAAGAAATTGGTAATTCTATTAAACATCCATATGTTCTTGAACAGCGGGCGCCGGGTTATGCATTGACCAAAGATTTTTTTGATTCTTTATCACCAAATGCCCAGGACAAGATTTATCAAAGTTTGGCCAACTTTGTTTATGATATGAATCATTGTCGTCCGGTTTTAACATTGCAACAAAAATTATCAATGCCAAACGAATCCGGATTTGATTTTAATGATGTGTTAAAAGGTGTGGAATCATATCTTGATGAAAAAGAAATTGCACAAATTAATAACGCATATAATTTCTTTGAATCACACCCGGAACTTACATCTTCGGTTGTGTTTTTTCATGGTGATATGAACGAAAATAATATTTTTTATGATGTATCAACCGACACTGTGTCTTTTCTTGATTTTGCAGAGGCCACATACGAAACGATTGAATATATTTTTAATCATGATTTAATAAAATTGCCATGGTTGGATACTGATAAATTATTAAAGATATATCAAAAAATATCTATAAACGATAATGTTCGTATTAAATCTCATCCGGCAATGATTGGTTTATACGATGCTTTGCGTGCATTTAGATGGACGGGCGAATCCATGATTGCAAATGCAAACGCGGCAAAAATGTATGAAAATATTTTACATGAAAATGTCAAAAAGGTGACAAACGCATATGGCGCGGTTGTTGCCATGTTCCGTCAAAATATACAAACTTTATAGTTCTGTAAGCGGCCAACGGGGGCGGGGTGCAATGGGTTCTTGAACAATATTCCCAATGCGCCAATTTTCAATACCGGCCCACGCAATCATTGCGCCGTTATCTGTGCATAAATTCATTGGTGGTGCCGCAAAAATCATATTTTTTGTTGTGGCCAATTTTTCCATTGCTGCGCGTATTGCACTGTTTTTCGCAACGCCACCCGCAACAACTAAAGTTTTTGGTTTAACCTGTTTTACAATTTCTGTGTCCATTGCGTGATTTAATCGATTGATAATACAATCAACGACCGCCGATTGAAAAGACGCACAAAAATCATTTATAAATTCATCGTTGACCTGTTCTGTATTTTTATCCAGCATAATGCGTGCCGCAGTTTTTATACCACTGAACGAAAAATCACAGTTTGGTTTATCACACAATGGGCGCGGAAAGTGAAAACGTTTTGGATTTCCCATTTGTGCGCGTTTATCAACAATTGGGCCACCTGGATATCCCAATCCCAACATTTTTGAAACTTTATCAAATGCTTCGCCGGCACTATCGTCAATTGTTTGACCAATCAATTCGTATTTTCCAACACCGCGTACCAATAAAATCTGGCAATGTCCACCCGATGCCAACATCAAAAGGTAAGGGAAATCCACAGATGCACCTTTGCCAGTCCCATTTGCCGCTGTTGCAGACAAACGCGGTACCAATGCGTGTCCTTCCAAATGATTTACTGCAACAAGTGGTTTGCCCGTTGATTGTGCAATACCAGTTGCAGCCATCCAGCCGACCAAAACCCCGCCAATCAATCCGGGTCCCGCTGTTGCTGCAATAACATCAATGTCATCAATGTTTTTGCCTGCCGCATCAAGCGTTTGTTTTACAACTGTATCAATCGCCAAAATATGTGCGCGTGCCGCTAATTCAGGCACCACACCACCGTATTTTTGATGTTCCGGAATTTGAGAATAAACGATATGCGCCAACACATTACGATTTGAATCCACAATCGCCGCCGATGTTTCATCACACGAAGATTCAATACCTAAACACAAAACAGGTTTGCCCGCCGCGTGTGTATTGCTCTGCATGGTGCCCATATCCATTTTAATAATAGTGTTGTTATCTGTCATTTTTTATTTCCAGTAATGTTATACCAAGATTATTTTTATTTTTCATAAGTTTACTAATATATTCTTGAAAATCAACATCTATAACGCGCTTTTCTTTACGCGATGCATGCCGCAGAATTCCGTTTGGTAATAAAAATCCCATATGGCGCACCGCCAAATCTGTGCCGATTTTTTTACGGATTTTTTCGCTGTCGATAATGAACAGAACAACCACAGGTTTTGATACTTTTATATCATGCACATTTGCATATGGGATATATTCCATATTTATATTACGTGGCACAAAATTTGTATCAATATTATGAAGTGTTTTAAACCATTTTGCCTTATCTATTGTGATATTGCGTGTGGTGGTTGCCGCATATTGATTGCTTACATTTTCTACAAAGTTTGAATTATTTTCTAACCAATCTGTTTCAATAAAGTGATTACGATTTACAAAATCTGGATTTCCATCACGATACCTAATTTTATTCAGTTTATTGATATTGCCGCCCGATAAAGATGTTTCAACAAATGTCACGCAATCAAAGGCGTCAAACCGAATTAATGGGTCGAAATCTGGGGCTTTTTCTTCGCCCAATGGATTATCTTTATAATGCGCGCCTAAAAAATTCGCACCAATATCATCGTATGAATTATGACCAGAACAACCAACCAATACAAAAATAACAGGTAATATCAGCCGGCGCATTTTAATTGTTTTCCCGTAACTGAATACCCATATTGCATAATTTAACAGCATCACGTACGGCAAATTCGCCAGAATCATTGAAAGTTGACATTTTATCAACGCATCCCACAATTAATTCTGTGTTTTGCGTGCTGTCTGTTAAAAGTTGAACAGTTGCAGTTTTGCGTTCAATTGAACTTTCTGTCCATTTTTGCAAATCTGCATTTTCCAAACTTGCTGACCTGTATTGCAACATAAAGAACAAAGGAATCACAACAATCAAAACGGCAATACCAATAATCAACTTAAAATTTTTCTTTAAATAATCAATAATTTTATCCATTTCCCCCTCCATTTTATTCACAATTTACCAACCAAACATCCCAATCCGGATTTTGCAATGGGTTTTTACCCGGTTCATTTCTATTCATCCATCCGCCAAAAATTTGTTTTTGTTCGTTTATTTCTATAAAAGCGAAATAGTTTTCAGCATCAAAAGGATCGGATTGCATACATTTGCGTGCCACAATATTCAACTTTTCAAATTCAACAGAATGTCCAACCGGAACGCGCACAACATGTACTTTGCCGGCCGCCTTGTTTAACACGCGTAAAACCGCAGTATTGTGTTCAATATATGCATGCGATGCACATGTGAAACCAAATACCGCAACAACAAAAATTGCCAAAAACCTTGCTAAACATTTCATATAACATATATTACAAATTGATTAAATACATGTCAAATTATTAAATTAAAAATACAAACAAAAAAAGAACCGCGTAAAATACGCGGCCCCTTTTTTATATTCAAAAAACGAATTATTTTGCAGATTTTTCTGCACTTGTTGCAGCCAAATCTTCAACGATACGCGCCTTTTTACCAGACAATTTGCGTAAAAAGAACAACTTTGCACGGCGAACACGACCGATACGAATTTTTTCAATTTTTTCAATTGCTGGTGAATAAAGTGGAAACTTGCGTTCAACGCCAACACCATAAGATTCACGACGCACAGTGAAAGAAGCATTGTTGCCATTTCCACCATCACGTGCGATAACGACGCCTTCAAACATTTGGATACGGAATTTATCGCCGTCTTTAATTTTTACATGAACCTTTACAGTATCGCCGGCTTTGAAATTAGGAATAACGTTGTTTCCCTTTAATTTAGCGACCTGGGCTTCTTCGATTTTTTTTAATATGCTCATTTTTTATTTTCCTTTATTAAGTCCGGACGACGCGCTTTTGTTATGTCGACCGATTGTTGTTTCCGCCACCGTTCAATATTCCCGTGGTGACCGGACAGCAGGACTTCTGGGACATTTCGTCCACGCCATACT
>JAFXVB010000029.1 GCA_017534945.1 Alphaproteobacteria bacterium
AACATACAAAAATGCCGCCACACCCAAAGATACGATACTGGTTTTCACAGGTGTTTTAACATCTTGACTTGCATACAGGGTTTTACTGTAAATTTGACTAATTAACATAGCGGGCAAAACCAAACATTGAATCATAATCGCAATTGCAACCGCATGTGTGGATTCTGGTGTCCATGCGCCATATTGGAACAGATTGCGAATAATTGGTTCGGCTAAAACGAACAATCCCACCATACATGGTATAATCAACATCAGTGATCGACGCATCGAAGAATTTTGTTGAATATAAACACTACGCATATTTTTTTCTGCCAAAGCATTTGAAATCGAAGACATCAATACAGTCCCAACCGCCAAACCAATTATCGCAAACGGCAATTGAACAATTCTGTCGGCATAATACAGCCATGAAACCGCGCCAGACTGGAAACTTGCAACCAAAGTGCCAATAATAATTGTTATTTGGTAAAAACCGCTGCCGACCAAACTAACCCCAAAACGTTGTAGCATTGCTTTTATTTTGCCGTTCCACTGTGGACGCACCAAACGCAGACCAAAATTACCCGCACGAATACGTCCCCATAAAATAGCACATTGTAATATACCTGATAACACAACGGTTGCCGCCATAATATAAAGAATTGTCGTTGGCGCAAACCATGCCGATAAAAGTAAAGCACAAATCAACATAATATTCAACATAACCGGCATAAACGCCGCCAATATAAATTTAGAAAACGCATTTAATACCGCAGACAGGAAAGCCGCCGAGCAAATAAATATAACATACCAAAACATAATACGTGAAATAACAACGGTCATTTCTAATTTTCCAGGGTCGGCGGAAAATCCGGGTGCCAAAATAGCAACAAATGCCGGCATAAAGATTTCAAAAATAATCGTCAATCCCAATAACACAACAATCAACCAAGAAAAAACATTGTTTGCAAAATTTTTGTCTTTCTTTGAATCTGCAAACATAGGAATAAAAATTGCCGATAATGCGCCTTCGCCCAACAAATCACGAAACAGGTTCGGTAATTTAAACGCCGCCAAGAAAATGTCGGAAAGTCGTCCTGCCCCCAACACACGCGCAATCAGCATATCACGCACAAAACCAAAAACCCGACTTATGCCGGTCATTGCACCAACGCCCAATATATTCCGTCCCAATTTCATAAAACTTGCCTTTATAAAAAAACTCTTTATATTTTGAACGAATATATTATACTGTGTAAGCATAAGGAATTTCAAGCATGAAAAAAATAATAATACTTGGTGCATTTGCTGGAATATTGGCTGGATGTGGTGGCGGTGAAATTGAACCTGAAAAAACTATGACTGAATATTACAGCGCGGCATACGAAAAGTTTAACGATGGCGATTACGATGCGGCGGCCGATTTGTTTACAGAGGCAGAAAGCGAACATTCAACCGATGCATATGCGCCCGATGCGCTGGTTATGGCGGCATATTCACGATATATGGACGAAGATTTTTCGGGTGCATTGATTGCGGCGGATCGCTTTATGCGTTTTCATCCTGGACACAGGGATGCGCCATATATATTGTACTTGCGTGGCATGTGTTATTATCGCCAGGTAAGTGATGTTCGTCGTGAACCCGGAATGTCTATCTATGCACTTCAACAATTCGAACAATTGCGCGAACGTTTCCCGAACAGTGAATATGCTAAAAATGCTGAAAACAAAATAACAATTTTACAAAACTATATCGCAGGCAAGGTTATGTATGCTGCGCGTAATGATATGAAGCGCGAAAATTGGACATCGGCAATTACGCGTCTGCAATCGGTTATTACAACCGCCCAAGAAACCGTCATGACGCCTGAGGCACTGTATCGTTTAACCCAATGCTATACCGCAATCGGTTTGCCGACCCAGGCGGCGGGTTATGCCGACATGTTGCGTAAAAATTTCCCAGATAATCAATGGACGAAAAAGTTAGACAAATAAAAACACCCCACAAATTTTTGTGGGGTTATTTATTATCTGGCATTTTGTAGTATTTTTGCTAACTGTGCAATTGCATCAGGTGTCATTAATCCATTTTTGGACATAGGTTTATGCAAAACGCCGGCTTCATCAAACATTTCAAAAGAATATTTTAAATTATCGCGCCATCCTGGAATTTGTTTTTGGATTTCTGGTTCTAAATAAACAACCTCTTTGATACCTGCTTGAACAATAGACCCTGCACAACGTGTGCATGGTGGCATGGTGACATATAAAACGCCGCCTTTTATTTTTGTTCCTGCGCGCCCAGCATTTAATAAAGCATTTTCTTCGGCGTGAACCACAAATTCATATTTTGTTGGACGTAAATGACGCATTGGCACATTGTCATTGACACCGCGTGGAAAACCGTTATACCCAGCCGACAGCATAACGCCATTTGGACTAACAACGACACAACCAACCTTGGTACTGTTATCTTTTGATCTTGCAGACCATTCTTGGGCCATGCGCATAAATGAAATATTCCAAGAATCATTAAAGGTGAAAGAGTTTTCTGACATAATACTTCCTTTTATCTAATCTCTCTCACTTGGCACACCCAGTTTAATCATAATGTCTTATTTTTGCAAGGTTTTTTTATTTACTTTTGAAAAATGTGTGCTACTGTATGAACCATGAAAAAAACATATTCTGGATTTATTGCAATTATTGGCCCGACGAATGCCGGGAAAAGCACCCTGATGAATCAAATCATGGGGCGCAAGGTGTCAATCGTATCGCATAAGGTTCAAACCACCAGAACTACATTGCGTGCGGTTAAAATGGTTGGTGATAAACAATTGATATTTGTGGATACACCGGGGGTCTTTCGTCCAAAACGCCGTCTGGACAGGGCGATGGTCAGTGCGGCTATGGACGCGTTTGCCGATGCCGATGCGGTATTATTGATTGTGGATGCAACGCATGGTATTACTGACACAATTCGTGATTTGATTACAAAGGTTCAAAACAATAAAAACCTGTTTGTTGCGTTGAACAAGGTTGATGCAATATCAAAATCTGTTCTTTTGCCGATGACGGACGAATTACTAAAATTGGCAAATTTCAAAGAGATATTTATGATATCGGCACTAAAAAATGATGGTGTGACGAATATGCTGGATTCTTTGGCATCTGTTATGCCCGAAAGTCCGTATTTATTTGATGCGGCGGACGCGGTTGATGTGCCTGATAATTTGTACTTGGCAGAATTGACCCGCGAAAAAATCTATAAATATATTCATCAAGAATTACCGTACCATATCAATGTTGTGACTGAAAAGGTTGATGTTGATGCGGATGGTGTATTGGATATATATCAAAAAATCGTCGTTCAAAACGATGCACACAAAAAAATAGTAATTGGTCGTGGTGGCGAACAATTAAAACAAATCGGTACCGCTGCGCGCCACGATATCCAAGACCAATGGGGCGTAAACGCGCGATTGCACCTGTTTGTTCGTGTTGAAGAAAATTGGGAAAATGTGGCTGAAAACTACACCGACCAAGGTTTAGAGTTTAAGAAATAATGTTGCACACATCGGACTTTGATTTTGAATTACCAACTGAATTAATCGCGTCACATCCATTGGAAAAACGCGATGCTTCCCGTATGTTGGTGGTAAGTTCCCCTCCGTTGGAGGGGTGGCCAAAGGCTGGGGTGGTAAGAGACACCGTAAATTATCGAACTTTACCATATAATCCAACTCTAAAAGAACGCGCAAAAGAATTACGCAAAGCCGGCAGTTTGCCTGAGGCTCTGTTATGGGACGAAATCAAAAATAAAAAATTAAATGGGCTGGATTTTGATAGACAGAAAATTATAGGTAATTATATTGTTGATTTCTTTTGTGCATCAAAATTTTTAGTAATTGAAATAGACGATAAAACACATGATTTTAAAGAAGAATACGACAAAATTCGCGATGAATATTTAAGTTCATTAAACTTAAATGTGATTCATATTACAGCTGCGGAAGTATTAAAGAATCCACACGCAATATATGAATGGCTATCTAACCACCCCGTCGTTTCACGCCACCCCTCCAACGGAGGGGAACTCCGCGACGCCCATATTCGTGATTTCCTGGATTATATCCGTCCGGGCGATGTTGTCGTATTTAATAATTCGCGCGTGATACCTGCGCGTTTTATGGCGACCCGTGGTTCTGTTTCAGAACAAGGGGCGTCGCGACAGAGCGAAAGCGAAGACGGACCATCCGCTGTTTATGAAATCAC
>JAFXVB010000030.1 GCA_017534945.1 Alphaproteobacteria bacterium
CCAACATAGGCATGCACCCCACGATTGAACATCTATATCGTTTCCATAATTGTTTGGACACATGTTTTCTGTTTTTGGATCGGCTATATATGATGTTGTAGGCATCCTTTCGACAGGAAAATCCTTGCCTGATACGACGCCTATTTCTGAGACTATATTATATTCTTGCTCTGTGTTACTACCTGTTGTGCCACCAGAGGAACTACCGCCAGGTATACCGCTGCCACCTGAAATCGGGCCAACAACATCACCGCCCGCGCGTGCGCGAAATTGTGATTTTGGTGTTATCGCGCTGCGTATTTTGCCTATGTATCCAAAACCATCACTCCATGTGAGTTTTTGACTAAATTTTCCGGTGCTATAAAATGTTCGTAAACCGTGATATCGGCTTGAAGAATTGTTAAATGTTGCCTCGCAAAATGCGTCTTTATTGTAATTGTCATCATATAATTCAAGGCTTTGAACGTTCATAAATTTGCCGTCCAGGTTGGAACATCCAATTTGTAATGTGTCAATGATTTGGTTATAAACCTCTGTTGCGACACCGCTTGAACGTAAACGACGGCTTTTACCATTAAACCCATATCTGCCAAAAATGTTGGCGGCGTTTGGATAATAATTAAATCCACCAAAGGCTTCTTCGACCAATGGCGCACAGGCATCAATTTCCGCCAATTGTTTTGCACATTCTGATTTATAACTTTTTGTTGTGCAGTTAGCGTTGCTGCATTCATAAAGTGCAAACCAACTGGGGGCTTCGCCGATTGCAAAAAGTCCACTGGATGGTTTATAAAAGTTTTCGTAATTTTGACCACCGTAATTATCAAAGCATTGTTTTGCGACGGCACGACATGCGGATAGAGAATCTGTATCGTGGCGATTTTCTATGTATTGATTGACGATTTCTCCATCAAACATGTTGTTGCATGATGCGATATAATCGGCACACAGTGAACTATTTAATTTTAATACATTTGGGTTTAATGTAGTTGTTTGTGCGGCAACCAGTCCTTGCATAGCGTTGGTCATCGCGGTTGACCCGTTCATATAGCATGCAGATACAAAATCAAAACAGCCCTGCTTTATTTCTTCTACTTTGGATTGCTGGGCGTAATAAATATCCAACATTGCTTTGTTTAAATAATCGGCCCATACAGTGTCGGCATCGTCATAGCATTTGTTTAATGCCGGTTCTGCAAATTGCTTAACACGTTTTTCAAAGTTTGTGACAAATGTTCGATTGTTCGGGTTTTGTGCTAATTTCTGGTCGGCATTGTTGCGTCCAGAATTAAATGTCAGCATTGTCCCCAATTTATAGAAATCAACAACCCCAGAAATCGGTGCGCCAGTCGATACATCAATATATTCGCCGTTGTCCAAACATTTGTGATAGTTCGAACCGCAAACTTCTTCGCTTAAAATTGCAGATTCAACATTATTCAAGCATGTTGCAATATCATCGGCGTTATGTGCGCGATGATTTTCTGCGCGTGCCATATCCAGCATAGAACTACTTTCGCGGATTGCCGCGTGTGTTTGTTTTTGTTTGGTTGTTATTGCTGTTTGAACGGTATTACAATCTTGTTCAATTGCCATTAAATATGCATTGACGGCACGTTGTAATGATGCGTTGTTGCAACTGGATTTTACAGCATTGCGACATTGTGGATATACCGCAGAATATAAAGCAGTGCCATTATAAGATGCAATCGCCTGGCCTATATCGCGTGTACCGAAAGAATTAGCAGTATCAAATGATAAATCAATACTGTTTAAACTGGATAATTGACTGTTTTCAACATTGGCGTTGTCACCACGAATTGTATTCATAATTGCGGTAAGAAGTGCCTTGGACGCAGAGTTGTCTTTGCTTATTGCCAATTCGCCATCAGACGCGGTGTTCATGGCGGCCGCCTGGGCTGCGGTTTTGCCGACAATGTCCAAATTTTCATTAAATGCCGTTAATTGTTCAGCCGCCTGTTGTAAATTATTGCGGGCAGATTGTAATGATGTAATGCGGTCACTGCATGAACAGCGACGATATTCATCGTTTTTTAATTGGCAAAATTGATCCATACATGTGAAATATGCATTTTTGCATTGTTCATATTCTGTGCCAGTGCGTGTTTCTGGACGTTCCACAACCGCCGCACGCGATATTCCGCGTTGTGCAATTGTGCGTGACGCGGTATTTGTTGCGTTTCGTGACACAGTTGTTTTTTGCGGGGTTGCGACACGTGTTGTTTTTGTTTTTTGTACGGGTTGTGTGCGAACGCGTTGTGTTGGATTGCCATTACGCAAAGAGTTGGTTGATGCGTTGGACATGCGCGACGCAGCAAGGCTGTCCGTCGTCCATAACGCGCAGAAAACCAAGAGTATTCCAATCCTTTTCATTTCTCTAAATGAATATTAGCAAATTTAAGATTTTCAGGGCAAGTAAATAAATTGGTATAAGTCTTTAATTTTTTAAAAAAATTTTTATAAATAAAATAAAAAACTGTTGCTTTTTATATTGATTTAGTTTATTATGAACACCGCCTTAGTCGGGCATATGGCGGAATTGGTAGACGCGCCAGTTTCAGGTACTGGTGGTAGCAATACCTTGGAAGTTCGAGTCTTCTTATGCCCACCACACTTCGCCAAAGGCTTCGTGTGGCATGCCATCTGTCTTTGTTGGTGTAAAAAGCCACGACAGGCAAAAAAATTTTTTGGGGTTGTAGCTCAGTTGATAGAGCGCTACGTTCGCATCGTAGAGGTCGTGGGTTTGAGTCCCATCAGCTCCACCAAAGTTCTCGGGGATATGGCGGAATGGTAGACGCTGAGGACTTAAAATCCTTTGGTCATTGCGACCGTGTGGGTTCAAGTCCCACTATCCCCACCAAGTTTTTATCTTTGGATGTGTAGCTCAGTTGGTTAGAGCGCTTCGTTCACATCGAAGAGGTCAGCGGTTCGAGTCCGCTCTCATCCACCATTAAAGACAAAACCGCCAAACAAAGGCGGCTTTATTTTTTTATCGTAAACCTTTGGCACGACAACATGCCGTTGCCGCCGATTGCCAGTCACTGTATGTGTCGGTTGTGTTGCGTAAATCACGCCAACGATCCCACCCAGAACAATTATTACCAGTACATTTTGCATAACGTCGTAAAGAACAAGTTTCGTTGGAAACTTGGCCTGTTGTGGTGGTGCATTTTACGACAATATTTTGGTTTCGGGCATCGCCGGTACCGTATTCATTGGAAGAAACCTTTTGATATGCGTTTGCAACAGTTGCAGTCACAAAAATCATAAATACAGATATAAAAAATTTTTTCATGCCCTATCCTTTTTCTTTCTATTTGTATTATATACAGAAAAGCAGATAAAAATCAATAAGGTTTATTTTGCTGTGGCGCAATTGCCCAATGCATCCAAATATGGTTTTACTGTATTACGGTATTTTGTGTTAGAATTGGAAGCTTTGCTGCAAGAACCGTCGGCATTTCCGTATGTTATATGATTATTATTCATCGTGTCCACGCATACGTATGCAATGCATTTTACATCATAGTCATTGACAATACTTGCAGTGTTCAAAGAACGGACCGGTTTTCCAGATTTTGTTGTAATTATGCTGTTGTTTTGTTTTACAAAAACCGCGATTTTGTCGGGGCCAGCCGGTGTCCATGATTTGCCGTCAATTGGGCAATCTGGAAGTGGTGCTTGGGCATCTAATTCCCATTTGTCGTTACCAGGAAGCCAACTTCCTGCCCATGCGCGATTTGCATGAAAGCATGTGTTTTTATATGTTTTTTGCTCAAACTGAGCGAATCCGGCAACACATATTGCATCTTTGGATTTTCCTATGTCGCTGCATTTACCGCCGTCAACTTTATATGCCACTGTAAAATTCTGTAATGCCCCCTTGTCCGAGACAACCAACCAGTCGTCACTTGATGCTTTGAAATTTCTTTCTGTTTTGCAATTGCCTTTATGAAAATAACCGATATCACTTACAGTGTTGTCTGGGATTTCTTTTGATATGGTCAAAGCTGCAAACGCAGATTGAGCAAAAAACAAACAAAAAATAGCAAAAATGTTTTTTATCAGTTTCATTTATAATCCTATTACATAATTTTCTGCAGTTGTTTGTGCGTTTTGCATAAATTTCCTATCGCAAGAAACGTTCATTTGTTTGCGATATGTGTCCTTGGTGTTAATTTTTTCTGTGCATGTGCAAGCAGATAAAATAGCGTTCTTGATTGCGTTGGCTAAATTATTTTTTGCGGTGTGCAATGTGTTTGCGTTGGTGGAATTTTTTTGTTCTGTAAAGAAATTGTTTTCGGCCTGGGTTTCAAGTATTCCAAAATTGTTAATAAATGCATAAATTTTTTGGCATTCGGTTAATTGTTTTTGTTGTTTTTCTTCTGGGCTTGTGCGTTCTATGTCCATTGGTTTATAAACTTCGGCATTTTGGTATGGTGCATAACTAGCCTTTTTAAGTGCGATTGAATCTTGGAATGATAAATCATTGACTGTTTTTGGAAAGTCTGTGTCGACAATGGTATAATCAACGGCATTTTGTGCCTGTAATTCTTTTAATTCGTTGGCGCGGTTGTTGTAATCGACCTGCCACTTTGGAATGGTTGGGTTTGTTTGTTTTGTCGATGTTGGCGCGGTTGGAAATGTCGATACATTTACAGTATTTATATTTTGCCTTTGTTTTATATAGTTTTCATATATTGTATCAATGTATCCGGCGCATGATGTTGCATAATTATATCCGGGTATATTCGATAATTGAATCATGATTGATGGCCGAACATCCGCCAATGTTGTGTTTTTGCAATTGTTTTGTTGTGCACATGTTTTTTCAACCAGTGTTTGAACCGTTCTTTCACAATCCCCAGGTTTTAACGCGGGACCCGTTGCGTACACAATTTTCGGTACATTAACAATTGGTGTGTTTGGATTATAAAATGGAGTGTTGGAATAATTTTGAACATTTTGAATTAAACCATATTGAGAAAAAGGTGTTGACGCGTGTGCGCATACGACAAACATTGTCGTCATAAAAAAACAGATTTTTAGCGAAGAAATACGCTTTTTTAACATCTCTCTGTGTGTCCTTTATCCTTGTTATTATAACAAAAATAGAATTATAATAAAAGACAAAAATCCGCCCATGAATAAAAATGGTGCAAATGGGATAAATTTTTGCTTTTTTCGTTTTGCCCAAATGCCACCAAATATGCACGAAAATATCAACGCAATCGCCAATCCTGTCGTGCCCAGCCATAATCCAGCAACACTTAATAACTTTATATCGCCCATACCAATTGGTGTGTTTGTTTTGTCTTTGCCAAAATGTTCAAACAGTAATCCTATTATGCCGGCCAAAGTATATCCTGTGACCGCACCAACAACCGATTCGGTGGGATTGCAAATCCAAGGGAAAAAGAATACCACAATCAATCCAATCAATAACAAAGGAAAAAGGTATGCATCTGGGATGATTCTGCGCCGGAAATCCGCCATTGATATGCGCCAAACGCAAAAAAACGCCCCCAGCAATAATAATGTAAAAAATGTGTAAAAAAACATAATTCCCCCTTGCCTTTCGATTCGGAACTATGATACAATTATATAAGTATATAAGACAAGGGTTTTTGTAATGAGCACTGGTTGGGATTCAAATAAGTTAAAAAAATTAAAGGCCTTGATTGGCAAGGGTTTGTCTACATCCGAAATTGGTAAGCGTTTGGAAATGAGTAAAAACGCCGTTGTTGGTAAGTTGAACCGTTTGGGTTGGAATTTAAAGGCCACCATGGGTGCGACCAAGAAAGCGTCATCGGGCAAGGATGCCGATAAAAAATCAGCGGCCAAAAAATCTAAATTGCCGATTTCTAAGAAAATTGCACCTGTGAAACCTGTGGTTATGCCAAAGGCGACCAAGAAATCCGCAACAAAGGTTGTTGATAAAAAAACAAGTGCCAAGAATACAAAAATGTCAGCTAAGGTTCCTAAGGATACCGGCAAGACGGCTGTTAAACGTTTGCCACGTGCGGTGGAATCTGGCAAAAAAAATAATTCTAATTTAGCAATACATCAAAGAATTATTCAACATTCTTTGGAATTGGCGGCTTTGAAACCAAATCAATGTCGTTGGCCAATCGGTGATCCTGATTCTGAAAATTTTCATTTTTGTGGGGACCAGGTGTTCGTTGGAAAACCGTATTGTTATGAACATTGTAAACAAGCGTATCAGTTTACACCACCAAAAAAGAAATAATTTTTAAATGTGGGGGATAAATATGCCAAGCGAGAAAGAAAAATCTGTATTAAAATCCAAAGATTACAAAATAAACGGTAATGATATACGTGCTTTTTATGACAAGCATGGCAAGTTGGTGTTTGTTTTGGATTTTACTGTTGATGAAATAAAACCAAATGTCTTGTTGGTAATGTCATCGCACGGTAATCGTAAATGGGACGATATATTGTCTAATGATTATGGTATGGATTTGGAATTGGTGCGCCCTAAAAAAGATAATAAATATCAAAAGTTAGATATCGAATATGATGGTTTGGTTGTTTATGATAATTTAATTCGCGCATATACTGATAAAGGCGATGTTAAAAAAGCAGTAAAAGATTTAGAAAACTTTCGTGCGTCATCGTCGCGTCGTTCTGCAAATGAACGCCTTGATATGGCGAGTGCTGTGGCGGAAAATGCGCGTGAAACAATTGAACGCACCGGTGATACAATTGTTGAACTTCAGGTCAAGATAAAGGCTACACGTTCTAAAATTGCTTCTTTGCGTCGAAATGTTGGACGTGAACCGACAAAGCAATCTGCGGCGAAAATTTTAAAAGCCGAAGCGCAATTAGAGGCGTTGAATAGCAAACTGGCACGTGCAAAAAAGCGTTTAGAAAATGCAAATAAACGGTTGTTGGTTGCCGAAGATGATATGGCTGCGGCACGTAAGGTTTTGGATTTGATTCCGGAATCAAAGGGCAAAGAAAAAGTTGAAAGTTTTGATGCGATGCCTGTGGCGGCGCCGGTTGATGTTGTGACGTCCCAAAAAGAACAAGATGAAACTGATTTTAATGATGAATCCACAGATGATTTTGATGAAGAACCCGAAGAAGAATCGTATAGCGATGAAGAAGAATATGATGATTCAGGGGTACGGCCTTTGTTTGACAAAGATCCAAATATTTTGGACGATAAAATTGCTTTCAAGCCAATCAGTTTCAATGATGATATCGTAAATGATGATATCGAACATGATATTCAAGATGTTAAAGAAAATGAAAATATGGTTGCGCCAAAACAAAACATCAAGGAAGACGAAATTGATTCTGGGGAACAATTATCGTTTACCCCGCCAAAGGCCATTATGGATGTGGTTCAGGTCCCCGGGGATAATGTTGATGATGATGTAAAATTTGATGATGTTTTTGCAGAAAGTGTCGATGAAGATGTGGTGTATGATACAGATGCGCAACATGTTGAAGAAACAGAAAAAGCAGAAGAGCCAGCGTCTGTATTAAATTCTTTGCAAAGTGTTGATGCTGCAAATACAGAAAATATACTTGAAAAAGATAACAAGGTGACAGAAATTGTTGCCCCAGAAAATGCGGGCACTGCATTGGTGGATGATATTGTTATCCAAGATAATCAATCTGTTGCGGAACACGAACCAGTGGTTGTTCCTGGGGATACGAAACCGGTTGTTCAACCAACATCTCTTGTTCGGCCGACGATTATTAACACCCCCAGTCCCAAGGTTGATACAGCACAACATAAACCAAGTTTGTTATATTATGTATTATTGTTGGTTTTGATTGCTTTGTCTGTGTTCACTTTGTGGTTATATCAACGTTCGAATGTATCTGTGGATGCGGTTCCTGAATTGTCGAATAATATTGTTGCGACAACAACAAAACAGCCAGAAATTGTCGCAACACCGGATTCTGTTCCGGAATCTGTAAAGATTACAACCAAAGATGTAAATAAAGAAGACGACAATCCATTTGTTGCCAGTGCCGAAGAAGTAAATCAAGAATCTAATGAAGGCGGAATGGGTGAAATAGTAGAAGATTCATTAAACAAGATTACCAAAGCCGCAGAAATACAAAATATTTCTGTGGATGAAGAATCTATCAAAACCAATGATGATTTACAAGAACCAGAAACTTCGGTTGCGCCGGTTGTTAACAAACCAGAATATAATGTAAGTCAGGAAAATGTTTTTACCAGCGATGAATCAGGTGTCGTTGGGGGTAATTTGTGCGAAGGTGATATTGCGCCTGATGCCAATGGGTGTTGTCCTGGGGAAACATATTCGGTGGTCGATGGACAAAATGTTTGTTGCCCGGATGGTGGTGGTGATTGTTTCCCGCCAATGTTTTAAAACTATAAAGATAAAGACCTGAAAAAAACATTTTTTCAGGTCTTTTATTTATTTAATCGTTATCTGGAATGCTTTCTATTACAACCATTGCAGCAGAATAATCAGCCTGGTCGGTGATGGATAAATGTATTTGAATTGTTTGACCGTTGGCCAAATCTTTTAATGCGGCTTTTGCACCGCCGGTTAATAATAATTCTGGACAGCCGGCATCATTATGAACCACAGATACATCGGAAAAATTGATAGTGTCGCCAAATCCTGTGCCCATCGCTTTCAAACATGCTTCGCGTGCGGCCCAAAAATTCGCCAAATGTTTTTCAGCATTTGCGTTGTCGTTATCAGCGTATTCTAATTCGCTTTTTGTGAAAATTCTTTGTTTTTTAAATGCAGACCAATCCAAGAATCGATTGCATTCAACTAAATCAATTCCAATTCCAATAATCACGATTTTTCTCCCTTGTTGGACATGGCTATATTGTATGTTTTAAACGATTCGTGCAAGCATAATCATAATATTTTTTGATGTAAAAAAATTCCCAGAAATCCGGGCGTTATTGGCATACCCAATCATTAACATTGAATGTTTGACCCGGTTCTTTGCATGTACAAGTTTTTGTTGAAGAATTATATTCTGTGTCGCTTGGACATTCTTCGCATGATGCGGTCTTTGGTGTAAATGTCCAGCCCTCGTCTTTGCAGACACATCGACCAAGTATTGCATCATAAGGTGCGTAATTCGGACACGACATACATCTATTTTCATCCATGTGCCAAAAATATCTTGAATCTTGGTTACACATAGTTTCATCGGCCTCTATACATTCACCATCTTGTTCTATTTGTCCGATATCACATTTTATGCAAGCCAGTTTTTGTGAGCTGAAAGTCATTTCTGTTTCTTTACATACACAAGTATGTGTTTGATCGTCAAAAGGCGCGCTGTCTGGGCAATCTATACATTTGTTTTCTTGTGTTGACCAAATCATACTCATTCCAGCACATGCAGACGCCCCTGCGGCTGTGCAGTTTCCAGATGATGCATCAAATGTTGCTGTTTTGTCTTCGCATATACAACGCGGTAGATTGGAATTTTTCATAGATTCTGGATTAAAGTATGTTTCAGGTGGACATTCGTTACAGGCGTTTCCGTTCCAATATGTGTTTTCCTTATCCAGGCAATCTGTATCTCCGGATGGTGTGCATTTCCATTCATTGTTAGTATAGCTAAATGTCATTGCTTTGTCTTCGCATATGCAACGTGGTAAATTTTGTTGTTTTATGGATTCTGGATTGAAATAAGTTCCTTCTGGACATTTTTCACATTTGCCCTTGCCTTCTTCAAAATAAGAATCCCAGAACATATATTCCATTTCATTGCATTTTGTTTCGCCAATTTCTTCATTACTTGCCGCTGCGGCTGATGCTGCAACATTTGCGATGCTGGCAGTGATACTGGTCGTTGCTTTTAAGCCAGTTGTTTGGATGTTATTATCGTTTGTTTTTGTTTTTGCTTCGATGATTTTATTTTCAATACTGGTTGCTTTAGAAGATTTGGAATTTAATTTCACACTGCCATCAGAATCAACAATTAAACCACCACTTAATAATTTGGATAAATCAGACATTGTGACAACTGTGTCTGTGACATCTGATTTTGCAAAACCGGCATCCGCCAATGCAGATTTAACATTATTGTTTGTCAAACTGTTTTGTAATTGTGTTGCAAAATTACTTGTTGATACAACATCTGCAGATTTTGCAAAACCAGCATTAGTCATTTTTGTGTTTAAGTTATCTGTGGTGATTGCTTTTGTTTCTAATGTATTTGTGCGTGTTGCCAATGCACTGACCACATCACTCTTTGCAAATCCGGCTGTTTCTAAGGTTGATTTAACTTCGCTATCTGCAAGGTTGGTTTTTAATTTGTTTTTGAAATCTGTATTGGTCACAACATCCGCAGTTTTAGCAAACCCGGCGGTTTTTACTTTGTTTGCAATACTGCCCACTGTATTTTCATCACCATTTAACAAATTATCACGCATAGTTGTAATTTCTGTGCTTTCCGCAAAGCCGGCAGTTTTTAATGCACTTTTCACCGGACTGTTTGCTTGTGTTAATTGTGTTGCCAGGTTATCTGATGTCAACATATTTGCTGTATTTGTTTCCAAAGATGTTGTTCTGGTTGCCAATGCACTGACCGCGTCACTTTTTGCAAACCCGGCTGTTTCTAAAGTTGATTTAACTTCGCTATCTGCAAGATTGGTTTTTAATTTGTTTTTGAAATCTGTATTGGTCACAACATCCGCAGTTTTAGCAAACCCAGCGGTCGCCAATGCAGATTTAACACCGCTGTTTTCTGCATTCAGGTCATTTTGCAA
>JAFXVB010000031.1 GCA_017534945.1 Alphaproteobacteria bacterium
CAGCAAAAACGGTCAAAAATATTTTCTTAATAACCAGCGGTTATTAGAGCATTTTTTCGCAATTATAGGCTGTTAGGGGAATCTCTCTGTGGCCGTTAACAGTCCGTTGTTCTACCGACTGAACTATGCCCGAATAACAGGCGATATAATAACTCTAAAATCCGCACAAGTCAAGGACTTTCTAAATATTTTTGTAAATAAAATGCGTATATCCCAAGATTCTGCGTGTCGCAGCACATTTTATTTGTAGTTTTGGCCTTGATTTTTTACCGAATAATCACTATTATTTTAACCATAAAGGTGGATTTAACCTGACTTGTCCTGCCTTATAAACGGACTAAAAAAGGAGTTGTTATGCTTATTTCCCGTTTTTCAACGTGCGTAATGCGTGTTACAACGCCGCAATCCACCTTTGGTTCTAATGCAAAAAACCAAAGGAGTAAAACATGCAAAGAACAGCTGAAGCGGTGTCATTGGGACACCCAGATAAAATTGCCGATTATATTTCCAGTTATATATTGGATCGGTTAATAGAACAAGACCCACATACCAGATATGCCGTTGAGGTAATGATCAAAGATAACACAGTCGTCCTTGGTGGCGAAGTTACCACTTCTGCCCTATTGGGTGATTTAACCACCTATGTTAAGTCTGCCCTTTCGGATATAGGGTATGATGAACGTTACGCATCAATATGGGGCAACTACGCTATTGACCCAGCGCAAATCAAAGTTATCAACATGATTGGTGTACAATCAGCCGACATCGCCCAAGGGGTTGATCACGACGGCTGGGGCGACCAAGGTGTGTTTGTTGGCTATGCCGCCCAAGGCGAAGGTAAGATAAATCGGGAATTATTCCTAGCCCGAAAGCTAAACAAAGCCCTTTATGAAAAAGCACGAACATCTGACAATCTTGGGTTGGATATCAAGACCCAAATTACCCTGAATGATGATAAGATTGAAACCGCCATTGTAGCAATACCAATGTTACATGACGAAGATCTAACGGATTTTGTGATTTCAGTCCTAGGCGAAAAGCCAGCGCACATCATCGTAAATGGCACCGGACGGTACACTTATCACAGTTCCATCGCAGACTGCGGCATTACAGGGCGAAAATTGGCCTGTGACTTTTATTCCACTGCCGCACCCATTGGGGGTGGCTCGCCTTGGACAAAGGACGCTAGCAAGGCAGATTTGACCCTTAATGTCTATGCCCGTATCTTAGCCTGCGAAAATTTGGCCGACAACGACGAATGTTTCGTTTATCTGTCTTCGTGCATAGGACGTGCAGAACTGCCCAGTGGGCTGATTAAAACGATTAAAAACGGTATTGTTTCCTATCGGGATCTCTGGTGTAACCAAAAACCAAGCGTTCTGATTAAGGCATATGGCTTAGACAAACCGATATATGCAAAATTATGCGACAAAAGTATATCTGGTATTTTACCTGATGTAAAATAAAGGTGTTGAAAATGACAGAAAAATTAAAATTCTCTGATTATGGTTGTTTCTTAGTTTGTGACAACAGTTTAAAATCGTTCGATTCAGAATTATATGATTCATTGATAAAAGGCTTCCCTATCGGATATATCATGGTTTGGCAAGCTCCAGCTGACTATAACAAAATCAAACATATTGGAACAGATGAGAAGAGCATATCTATCGCTCAAGATATAGTGATTGATGGACAACAAAGGTTGACTGCATTGTATGCCACAATATACGGTGTAGAAATTGTAGATTCTAACTATGTACGTCGTAGAATTAAAATTTCATACAACCCATTTACAAAAACGTTTGAAAACTGGTCAGCTGCTATAGATAAAAACAAAGTTTATATACCAGATATTTACACTGTTTTTGATGCACAAAGAAAAGCTAATTTACCAGTGTTTATTGATGGTTATATTTATGATTTAAATGAAGCACGTGCCAAAAAAGGAGAACCTGAAGTTTCAAACGAAGAAAAAAGTCAAATTCAAAATGGCATTTATGACTTATTGAACATACTGAATTATAACATTATTTGCACAACTATCACTCGTGACATGGAAGAAGAAGATGTTGCAGAAATCTTTGTACGTGTAAATTCTGGTGGTCAAACTCTTACACAGGACAACTTCATTTCAACATTGTTGTCAGTTTATGCCTCAGATATACGTGAAAAGATAGAAAATTTCTGTATAGATTCGCGCACTCCTAAACCAAATACTGCATACAATGAATTGATCGAATTGGATTCCAGCCAAATTATTCGCTCAACTGCCGCTATCGCTTTTAAGAGAGCACGTTTGGGTTATGTGTATAAGATGTTAAGAGGTACCGATTTAGCAACAAAAGTTGTTTCCGAAGATACCCTGAACACAAACATATCTTTATTCAGAGGTGCACTAGAACAGGTCTTGGATTTGAATAATTGGCATGCTTTCTTGAACATTGCTAATCCGTATGTCTGCTATAAAAATTATATGTTTATGGCAGAATCTTGCTAAAAAACGAAAATCTACATATTAAACATACAACAATCCCTTGCTTCCTTACAAACATCTTGATTTCATGAATTTATGCGGTAACATCCAGTATGAACGACATAATGGGGAACAAAATGGCGGAATTTAAAGTTGCCCTGAAAGCAATTATACAAAAAGATGGCAAAATTTTAGTTCTAAAACGCAGTTGCGAAGAAGATGTATTCGCGGAATTGTGGGATATTCCGGGCGGTAAAATTGAATATGGTGAAAAACCTGTTGATGGAATAAAGCGCGAGGTTTTTGAAGAAACGGGTTTAGATGTTGAAATTGAATTTAGACCATGGTCTTTGTGGTCTTTTATGACACCCGCCAAAGAAAGACAAACTGTTGGAATTACTTTATTGGCAAAATATTTAGGGGGAAACGTAAAGTTGTCAAACGAACATACGGATTATAAATGGATAGATCCATCAGAATTTGCAAATATGGCCGCAGACTCCAGTTTAAAGAATGAAATTGCAAAATACGCAAAACAAAAATAATTTTATACCCCCTGCTCTGTATGTCGGTTTATCAGATTGGGTGGCTTTGGTGTCATTTTGACGGTTTTGCCTGATTTATGCCGGGTTTACATGTCCACACCTGATAACGCTGCAAAATTCTTTCATTACTTTTCCCCTTGTTCATCCAGATTAACCAGTTTATATTTACGTGAACCAACGCCGATTTTTTCAGCCGCTTCCAATGTATGCAAACCATTTTTATCGGCAATGCGTTTCATCAGTTTTTCATTACCATCTGCAACCGACACCATATCTATACCCGCCTGGTCAATAGCAACCGGATCTGTCGAAACCAAAATCCCAATATCATGAATATCTGGTTCCGCCGGATTGCCATCGCAATCACAATCAATACTGATACGATTCAACACATTGATATAAACCATGTTGTCGCGACCAACGTATTCTACGACAGATTTTGTGGCATCCGCCATAGATTCCAAGAAAGCATTTTGTTCGCCACCCCACATAGATTCTTTGGATTTACCACCGCTGTGTATCCATTTTTTACCCATACTGGACCCGAATCCGATAGAGATATTTTTCAACGCACCACCGTATCCAGCCATTGCGTGTCCTTTGAAATGCGACAAAACTATGTATGACGGATAATTTGCAAAATGTGTCCCAACATAGTTTTCAGTCAAAACATTCCCGCCATCTACAGTTAATGTCATCGAACCTTCTTCATCCATGATATCAACTGGTGCAACGTCCAAGAATCCGCGTTCACGAATTGCCGCCCAATGAGATTCGCTGTCGCTGCGATTACCACCGTACGCAGTATTACATTCAACAATAGTCCCGTCTATTTCGCCAATTAAATCTTTGATAAGTTCTGGACGCAAATAATTACTTTTACTTGATTCACCTGTACTCATTTTAACACCAACTTTGCCTTTGGGTGTCCAATTCAATGCTTTATACGCACGCAGCAGGCCCGCCGGTGATATATCTTTTGTAAAATATACAACTGGCACATTATCTGATGCAGTCGCACCATGAATTCCAATTCCGGCCGCAATCGCCGCAGCACAACCTAATGCCGCAATAGCAATAGTAGTTTTCTTCATTTTTTTTCCCTTATATACGGTTTCAAAATATTTTTTAACTGTAATTCGCAGAATTTATGCGTCCAATCCAACGGGTCAAATTCACCATCAGACATACACCAACACAGCATCATTCCATACATTTGTGTCATAATAATATGGGTTAAAGTGTCTGTTGGTGTGTTTTTCTTTAATTCACCGTTTTTGACCGCAAAAGTCAACATATCCAACAAAGTTTTTGTATCGTATTGCCATTTTTGCGTATCTTTGGCATCCGTTACATTTGCAGGTGTTATAACATCACGCAACCATTCACGACAAATATTTATTCCATAACGTTGCACCTCTGCCATAAAATCATTGAAATATACAGCAAGTTTCTTTTCCAAATCTGGTTCTTTGCTATCACAGAAGCGTTTTGCAATATCCGCGAACGGTTCGCGACAAATTTCACAAACAATATCTTCTTTGCGTTTGAAATATGTATAAAAAGTCCCCTTGGCGACACCCGCGGCATTGGTAATATCTTCGACCGACACATTGGACAGGCCGTTTTTCATAATAAGTTTTTGACCTGTCTTTAATAACTTTTTTCGTGTTTCTGCCGCTGCTTTTTCGCGCAAATTCATTTTATTTTCCTATTCTTGCCAGCCAGTTTGTTACAGTATCGGCCAAATCATTTGTTGTATCACCACCACGCACAGGCAATCCGTCAACAACTGTTGCGCTTGGTTCAAGACGCGCGATTTCGCCGTGCGTATCACCTGACCCGGAACCTTCGTGTGTATTAAATGGCGCGATTGTTTTACCCGACAAATCATATTTATCAAAGAAAGTATAAACCGCCATTGGCATTGACCCCCACCAAATTGGATAACCAATAAATATTGTATCGTATTCATCCAGATTTATATTCATATCCTTGATTTCAGGACGAACACCATCTGTTTTTTCTTGTTGCGCACGGTCTGTAAAACTTTTGTTATGATAATCATCGACGGGGTATGGGGTAACCGGTTCAATACGAACTATATCGCCCCCGGCATTTTCATAAATCGCGTTTGCCAATCTTTCTGTATTACCAGAAACCGAAAAATACACAGTCAGATTTTTTGCATTTGCCCCGGTTATTGCCACCAAACACGTCACTATACTAATAAATAATTTATTCATAAAAATCTCCCTTTGTCTGTTTCTTATTTTAAATTATTTCTTATCCATTTTTCAACATCCGATTTTGACGACGCGACATTTGAACCATAAATTGCCAAGCCGGGTTTTACATTTGCACCTGTGCACAATTTTTTCATATCGCGTTCAACATTCCCCAGGCCAGAGCCCTCGTGCGTGGAAAACGGCAAAACCGTCTTGCCCGACCAATCTATTTGTTCTAGTACTGTAAACATTGGCATTGGGTATGTTCCCCACCAAATTGGTCCGCCAACAAACACTGTATCATATTCAGATAAATCACCCGGTATTTCTTTCACAGACGGACGCACGTTATTACGCAATTCATCTTTGGCAACATCAGTACATTCGTAATAATCGTTTGGATATTCATGGACAGATTTAACTTCGAATAATTTAGCCCCTACAATATCACGAATATATTCCGACACAACCGCAGTATTGCCCTTGGCTAAATCAACAATTGAACCGCCAGAATAATTTTGTCCTTTTTTTGAAAAATACAAAACAATCGATTTCATTTAAAACTCCTTTGACTGAATCATTATACATTTTTGATGACCACCGGTCAATAATTTTATTGACCGCCGGTCATCAAAATGTTCAAGATGTTATTATTTAACCATAACCCACGGAAATAAAAATGAACAAAATATTACAAACAACTGGACAAGTGGCGAAAGATTATGCCATATACGACAACCTTAACAAAGATTGTCTGTGAAGAACAAACATTTTAGTTGCGGATATACATGTAATTTCAATCTGATACGTCTTTTGTCATCAATTACCGGGTGTTTTTGCATAAAAGCGTTCTTGGTCAAGTGTTGCGTATGATTGCTTGAATTTTCAATTTTATTTGATAAAATTGCGCGGAACAGTTTTAAAAAGGCCAAAAATATGAACATTGAATTGGGTAAAAATATAAATCCGCGTGAAATTGAAACCAAAATTCAGGAATTTTGGGACAATAATAATTTCTGGGATAACGATGTAAATTCGGCGAAAAAATCGTTCTGTGTGATGATGCCCCCACCAAATGTTACGGGTAATTTGCATATGGGACATGCGCTGGATAATGTTTTGACCGATATTATTTGCCGCTATAAACGTATGAATGGCTTTGATGTTTTGTGGCAACCGGGCACCGACCACGCATCAATCGCAACACAACTGTTGGTGGAGCGCGATTTGTCAAAGCGCGGAATAAATCCACACAGTTTGTCAGTCGCAGAAAAGTTAGATTATGCGTGGAAATGGAAAAATGACAAAGGCGGTCAGATTATAAACCAATTGCATATTTTGGGCGTGACCCCGGTATGGAAACGCGAAAGATTTACAATGGACGACGGGCTTTCGGCGGCGGTCACAAAACTGTTCGTAAAAATGTATAAACAGGGGTTAATTTATCGTGCAAAGCGTATGGTGAATTGGTGTCCGAAACAACAAACCACTGTGTCTGACTTGGAAATCGATACACGCGAAGAACATGGCAAGTTTTATTATTTCAACTATCCATTGGTTGACGGTGGTTTTATTGAAATTGCAACAACGCGCCCCGAAACATTATTTGGCGACCAGGCAATTGCGGTACACCCTGAAAATGAGAAGTTGAAACATTTGATTGGTAGACGCGCAATTATTCCGCTGACCAATATCGAAATTCCAATTGTTGGCGACAAACACGCCGATCCAGAAAAAGGTACCGGTGCGGTGAAAATTACACCGGCACATGACTTTGACGATTACGAGGTAGGCCTGCGTCACAACCTTACACCGGTTTGTATTTTAACACCAACCGCCAAAATGATAAGTGCGGCGCCGGTACCCGAAAAATATTGGGGCATGGACCGTTATGATGCGCGCGCGGCGGTTATGGCGGATATTGAAGCCGCGGGCTTGTTGGTAAAAATCGAAGATAAAATTATTCCAACACCATATTCTGAACGTGGTGGTGTGGTCGTTGAACCATGGTTATCGGATCAATGGTTCGTCGATGCAGAAACATTGGCAAAGCCCGCTATTGCGGCGGTGGAAAACGGCAAAATAAAGTTTATGCCGGAACACAGATATAATCTGTTTATGGCATGGATGCGGGAAATTCGTCCATGGGCAATATCGCGCCAACTGTGGTGGGGACACCATATACCGGCGTGGTATGACGCGGACGGCAATGTATATGTCGCAGAAAGCGAAGAAGAAGCCATCAAACAATCCGGTGGCAAAGAATTGACACGCGATCCAGATGTTTTGGACACATGGTTCTCGTCCGCGCTGTGGCCATTTTCAACATTGGGTTGGCCAACCGATACATTGGAATTGAAAAAATATTACCCAACAGATTTATTATATACGGGTGCGGATATTATTTTCTTTTGGGTTGCGCGTATGATTATGATGGGCATCTATGTTATGGGTGATGTTCCGTTCCGTACGGTTAATTTCCACGGCCTTGTGCGCGATGCCAAGGGACAAAAGATGTCCAAGACCAAGGGTAACGGTGTTGATCCATTATCCACGGTTGAAAAATTTGGTACCGACGCGTTGCGTTATTGGGTGGCAACCGCGCCAATTGGAACAGATTTGCGATACAGTGATGACGAAGTTAAACGCGGTTCAAAGTTGCTGACAAAAATCTGGAACGCGGCACGCTATGTTTTGATGAATTTAGAAGATTTTGATCCACAGTCGGCGCAAAAAATCGCAGTTGCAAATCGCTTTATAGAAGACCGTTGGGTGCTGGCTGAATTGAACAAGACGATTGCCGATGCGTGTAAATATTTGGACAAATACGACAACCAAAATTCACGTGCGGCGATTGATACATTTTTCTATGAAGTGTTCTGTGATCAATATCTGGAATTCATCAAAGACAGATTTTGGTCGCCGGAAAAATATTCTGCGGAATCAAAACTGGCTGCACAATGGACACTGTGGGAAGTGTTGCGTGCTATCATCGGTCTGTATGCGCCGTTTATACCGTTTTTAACCGAAGAATTATGGCAAAAGATTTATAAAGATAGCGAAGGCGGCGAAACATTACACCTGACCCGGTATCCGTCTGTTGATACCGCACGTGATACGGATGTTTCCGAAATGCAGATTGCACTTGATATATTAAAAACGGTGCGTGGCCTGTGCACAGAACGCAAGGTTGGTAACGGTGCAAAGTTGGAAACACTGACAATCCCGGGAACAACACCGTCCGTCTTGCATGGTGTGATTAAGTCCGCCGCACGTGCAAATGAAATTGTGCTGGGGGACGGTGTGGATTTTGTCGTCGCCGCAAATAATAACGGAGAAAAATAAGGGCCGGTCAATATACCGAACCACGACGTGTGCAGGTATATCAGTGCGACCGATATGGTAATGTTCGTCCATTAATTATGATGAACGAATTACAGTATGTCGCGGATAGACATTTAATTCCAATCTGGGATAATTCGTATACGGCATATTTCCAATCGCGCATTTTTACACCGCTTGATTATTTCTAAAAAGTGTGTATAATATAAGTCAATCAAGGTGGATTTAACCTGACTTGTCCTACCTCTAAATGGACTAAACAAGGAGTTTGTTATATGCAATTTTTCCTATACTTTACGCCGCATTTTACACAGGCCATTTGCACCTGTGTTGGTAGCTATATGAAATCCACCTTTGGTTATATTTGCAAAAACCAAAGGAGTATATTATGCAAAGAACAGCCGAAGCGGTGTCTTTGGGACACCCAGATAAAGTCGCCGATTACATTTCCAGTTACATTTTGGATCGGTTAATTGAGCAAGACCCACAGGTTCGCTATGCCGTTGAGGTTATGATCAAAGGGAACACTGTCGTCCTTGGTGGCGAAATAACTAGCAAAGCCAAAATTGGTGATGTGACCAAGTATGTAAAAAAGGCTCTGGCCGAGATCGGCTATGATGAACGTTATGCCAAGCTCTGGGGCAATTATGCAATCGATCCGGACAAGATAAATGTCATCAATATGATCGGTGTGCAATCATCCGATATTGCACAGGGGGTTGATAATGATGGTTGGGGCGACCAGGGAGTATTCGTTGGTTATGCCTGCCAGGGTGAAGGTAATATCAATAGGGAATTATTCCTAGCCCGAAAACTAAACAAAGCCCTGTATGATAAAGCCCGTCAATCCGACAATCTTGGCATAGATATCAAAACACAAATCACATTGAAGGATGACCGGATTGAAACCGCTATTGTGGCAATACCAATGCTAAGGGACGAAGATTTGACGGACTTTGTGATTTCTGTCCTAGGCGAAAAGCCAGCGCACATCATCGTAAATGGTACCGGACGTTATACTTACCACAGTTCAATTGCAGATTGTGGCATTACCGGCCGCAAATTGGCCTGCGACTTTTATTCCACCGCTGCACCGATTGGTGGTGGTTCTCCCTGGACCAAGGATGCTAGCAAGGCAGATTTAACCCTTAATGTCTATGCACGTATCTTGGCGTGCGAAAATCTGGCTGACAACGACGAATGTTTTGTTTACCTGTCTTCGTGCATCGGACGTGCCGAACTGCCCAGTGGCCTGATTAAAACGATTAAAAACGGCATTGTTTCCTATCACGACCTCTGGTGTAATCAGAAACCGAGCAACCTGATAAAAGCATATGGTTTAGACAAACCTATCTATACAAAATTATGCGACAAAAGTGTATCTGGTATTTTACCAGATGCAGAATAAGGAGGTTAAGATGGAAGATTTACAGAAATTAAAACAATACGGCTGTTTCTTGGTCTGTGATAATCAATTTACTGATTACGATACAGACATTTTCAAGTGGCTAGAATCTAACGGTTTTCGTGCGCACTCCAAAAGTGGCATTTGGGGTTCCGGTTGTAATTGGGCCTTTATCAATATGTATAACAAAATATACATACTGGGAAGACCTGGGGTTGCATACGCAAGTGTTATAAACAACCACGCCATTACCATAGACGAATTCAAAACTATCTATGACATCTACAAAAAGTACGAAGGTAAAGACTTATTTGTTTTTCATAGCAAACGTTTTGATTATGACAGGTAAAAAGGTGCCGTTTGGCACCTTTCTTTACTTACTCATTTCTTTTTCCAATTCATCTACTATTTTTAATAGTTCTTTTGGTATATAACTTCTGGTCTGTTCCTTTATTTCATTGGGAACACCATAGAAAGCCTCTGCCACTGCACCCGTTATTGCCCCGATTGTGTCTGAATCGCCACCAATTGATATTGCATTTCGTATTGCATCTTCAAATGATTCTGATTCAAAGAAACATTGCAGAGCCGGTGGAACAGTTCCCTGACATGAAGAATCCCAATCATAATCTTCCTGTAAATCTTCGACAGA
>JAFXVB010000032.1 GCA_017534945.1 Alphaproteobacteria bacterium
ACAATCGACCGCACCACCCAACATATTTTGAATCAATTCATGGCATTGATCCGCTGTCTGTGGCGGCGTAGTCACCAATTCATGCTGAACATCCGCCACATGTTGCAAATCTTTTTGCAAAGCGGCCGTAATCATTTCATTTGTGTTATCCATAACTTATACCCCACTACATTTGGATGTCTTCACATTTTTCAACCGGATCACTGGATGTACATTTCACACCACGAGAATCCCATAACCCAAGGAATCCACGACTACCTTTTGTTTCACAATTCTTTGTGATTGTAGATGTACAATAATGACAAATACGATTTGTTCTGTTAAATATAGACCACATTTCACGTGTTCCACCATCAAATTCAACAGAATATTTATCCGATGCCATAGCAATCACTCCCTTGGTCGCCGCATCCGTAATCGCCACAACTGGATTAAATGCACTTGCCATAGTCGTTGCAAATCCACCACCCATTGCAACATACAATCCGGCAACCGCGGCATTGGCCATTGTTCCACCTGTTCCGCCACTGGACGCACCTGCGGCGGCACCACTGGCTGTGGACATTGATGTTTTACCTAATGTTGACGAAGTATGACTTCCGCCCGCCGCCAAAGATGAATTTGACACGCCACCAAATTCCATAACAACCGCACCCGACGGCACCAATTGCGTATCCAATTCAGCCGCAGAAACACCCTGGGCTGTGCCATTTGATGCCGGCAATTTATTACACATTAAATTTGCCATATCAACCGATGCCCCATCCATCGCCTTGGACAGATATTCATTATACTTTTTATTATAATTATCTTGGGCCTGACGCAACGCCGCATTTGCAATCTGCATCTTTACTTGGTTCAACAAATTCGGGAAACGCGCCGATGTTGTTTCTTTTTTACCAGTAATCTGTTCCAAATTACGACCTGTGATACAATATTGAATCTTTTGATCTTGTTCAATCATTGTTATAACACGATCAACTGTGCCTTGGATATTTTGCAGTTCATACAATATAGAATCCGCAACAGATGCATATTGCGACGGCACCGCACCAGACTGAGTCAAGAAATTCACATAATCCTGCAAATCAATCTTGCCTGCATCTTCGACATTTGAACCAACCTTTACCTTACCAAAAGAAATCATACCGGTCACACGATGCACCGCACCATCTTTTTGATATTGCAAAGAACCAGTTCCCATTGTATCGTCCGCCGCAAATTTATTACAATCAGTTGTGGAACCACACACCTCAATCATTTTTTCTTCAACCAAATTCTGGCACACATCCAACGCAGCATTATCTATGTTCAAATACAATCCCATCAACATAGAATCCAAATCAGACATTGCAAATTTTGGATTTGCTTTTTTACATACAACTAATTTATCAATTGGGCAAATATCGTGAATATATGCGTAATCCATACCAATACATTTTTCAAAGTTTTCACCACAACGATTTTCGTCGGTAAAGCAATCTTTAACTTCTTGGGTACATGCATCAACACGCATAGCCGCCAATTTATCTTTTACATAATCCCAAATTTGTGGTTCCATACGTTCACATGGGTCAATTTCAACTTTACAGAAACTGCGCGCCATATCGGGACGTGCCAAACACGCATCCATTGTTTCCTTTCCTTTGCCAACAATATCATCTTTACATGCTTTTTGGATACAGTTAGAAATATCAGTCAAACAAGATTGACGTTTTTTTGATTCAATCTTACTTTCTGCTAATTTAATTGTTGGTGCTGCTTCGCGCAAAAAATCACTCCAAACATTATCATGAACCGCCATACATTGATCCAACACACGTTCGCAAATATAACGTTTTGATTCCAAAATTTCCATTGTGGATGGTGTTATACCGTATGTAGTAATCGTTTCGACTTTTGTTCTGGCTGTACTTTTTGCTTCATTATTTTGCATATTTTCAGCCGCAACTGTGAACACACAATTTTCCCAATCTTTACCACATGCATCCGTACCTTGCATACATTTTTTATATTCAACCATGCATTCGCCACGATCGTATTTGTTTGCCGCCTCTAAAGAATCCTTTAAAGCACTACGAACCGCGGCATTAGCAGACGCCATTTCTGTTTTTGCTTCGGCTTCTTTTTTTGCAACACTATTTTCAAAACCTTTACAATCCGATACAATTTGACGAGAATACATCTGCTTTAACAAAGGAATATCTTTTTTGCACATGTCTTCATCCATTTGTGAACGACACAATTCATCGGCGGCTTTATACAAAGAATCGCCCTTTTTATCGCCAATAGATTCCATCATTTCATCAAAATCGTCATCATCGTCAAACACATCATCGTCCCACAAAGACAATAATGCTTGTTTTTTTTCTTCCTTTTGTTGTTTTGCTGTTTTTACAACATCGCCTGTATCTTTATCATATTCACGTGTACCATTAAATATAATATCTGCATTTGCACCGGCCTGAACACGTTCGACTTCTTCTGTTTTCAGTCTATCTGCTTCCATCAACATATCTTTGATTTTTTCCAAACGACTTTCATACCCCGCGTTTTTATCACTGCATGCGCACGAACCACCATCTTCGTTATCCATAATACAGAATTGATCCATACATCCATAATACGCATCATAGCATTCTTGGTTATATAACCCAGACGCCGCTGTTTTTGCGCGTACTTTGGTTCCTTGCTGAATTGCGGCTTGTTTTCCACTTGATTTGGTTGCCGAATACGCCGGTGCAACCGTCACCAATACCGCCGCCAACAAAGCAAAAAATATTTTCTTCATTTCTCTCTCCTAACGTATGGATATTAATTCAATTCCTTTAACATTTCTTCGGTAATATCACCAACATTGATATCTTCACAAGATTCCAATTCTTGGCAAAACTCTTCCTTGCCACCGGATAATCCACCCATAACACCGGCACCAACCGCACCAATTGCACCACCAATCACAGTTCCCCATCCTGGACTTACCATTGTTCCGGCCGATGCACCCGCCGCCAAACCACCCGACGCAGATTTCAACGCCGATGTCCATCCACTTTCACCGCCTGTTTCACAAACTTGCTGCACACGACACACATGACAATTGCGCAAATCTGGTTCATATGACGCACTGCGGATATAACTGTAATTCTTAGAATCTGCATCATTTGGCTTTTTTTCTGCCTTATACTTTTTCATACAATATTGTGCGTTTCTGTTCTTTTCTTCTTTGATTTTCAAATCATCCATAACCGATGCCAACTCTCTATCCGCCCTTGCCTTGGCATTTAAACGTGCCACCATTTTTGCGGTCATGTTGACACTATCATTGACACTATTGCGTCCTTTGATTTTTGTTGAACTTTTTCCATACACATCTTGGCACGCAGACAAAGTCAAATCTTTTTCAAAATCTTTAAAGAATTCTTCCACCGCTGTTTCAGACAATGTTTCGGCTTCGGCCAACAATTTTTTACCTTCGGCAGTATTCAAATCGACCCATTTATCAACCGTCGGCAACAATTTATTAACCGGCAAACACGCCATATCTGTCCCACAAACTGCGGTCAATTTTTCACTAAATTGATTGATACAGCCTGTCAACAACTGATAATCCATATGCAACATTGCAGAATTCACAATCACATCAAATTGCGCCGCATTTTTACAAGATGGAAACATACTTTGCGGACACAAATCTGTTGCAATCGCATTTGCATTTTTGCCAACACATTCTGGTTTTGTAAAATCGGTTCCACACTTATCCTTTAAACAAGAATCAACATCATTTTCACAGAATTTAGTCTGCAAATAACCTAATTTATCATTGATAACCGTTTGCAATCCTGGAATTTTTTCATTGCATTCTGTAATAATTGGACAAATACCCGCCGCAACCTTTACATCCGTCAAACACGCAGTTTCCGTAGATGTAGAACAACCTTCTTCCAAACAATTCTGGATTTTTGCCAAACATGTTGCGCGTTCATTTTTCTCGGCATATTTTTCTGCTTCGGCCAAAATACTAACTGATTCTTCCTGCCAATCTTTTATAACATCATTTCTAACCGCCATACATTGATCCAAAACATCTTCGCAAGCATTTGAACGACGCGACAACAACTTTGCGTCTAAACAGTTTTCAAAATTCACACCACAACCACCCTTGTCGGCGATGCAAGAACGATAAACCAACAAACATTCACCACGATTATATTTGTTTGTTGTATCCAACATTTCCAAACGCGCTTTGCGCACTGCGGCTTCTGCTGTCTTTTTATTCATATTCGCATCACGTTTTTGGTCATTTAAATAAGAATCAAAGGCTTTACAATCCGCAACAATCATACGGCTATAAAGTGTTTCTTCGGCTTTGGCTTTTGCGCCACATTTTTTCAATTCTGCCTCACAAGATTCTGCCGCCATTGCATAAAGATTTTGACCAATATCCATATCTTCGGCCAAATCTTCATCATCCAAATCGCCACCATTTAACCAAGTCGCAAAATCAATTCCAGATTTAGCAGAACTTTTTCTTGCCGCATCAGATTCACCGAACACCAATTTAACTTTGGCGCCTAATTTTTCACGTTCAACGCCGGTTGTATATAAATCATCCGCCTCGGCTTGAATCTTTTGAATTTCTTTAATTAACTTTTTTGATCTTTCTATATTATCAGAACAAGCGCAACGACTGCCTTCGGTTTCATCCAACAAACAAAAATCATCCATACATTGACGATAAACAGCACGACAATCTTCGGCACTAATTACTTCATCTGTTTTTGTTTCATTTGATGTTTCTTTATCTTCTTCATTTGATTCTGGTTCTGTTTTTACATCTGTCACCGTCGCATTTGCACGTTGTTCCACCACCGGTGTCCCAGATACTTTTTTAGAAGTAATCGATGCCATTGACGG
>JAFXVB010000003.1 GCA_017534945.1 Alphaproteobacteria bacterium
AAAGCCGCCGCAATCGCCGCGGTTCGCAGTGCGGAAAGCAAAATGATGAAAGCTGCCGGCAAAACAATGCCGAAAAAACGCGCTTCTCGTAAAGTTTCCCGTTTGACAAAACAGGCTGCTAAATTAGCGTAAGTTTTACGACAAGAGATTCGGCGTGCATTTCATGCGCGCCTTTTTGTCGTATAAAAAAAGGAACGAAAAAACTTCGTCCCTTCTTTTTATTTAATATGATATCTTTTTTATAGAATTAAATTTCTTTTCCGCAATTTCATATAACTTTTTTTCATACGCACGGGAAATATTAATCTTGTGACTCTTACTATCAAAAATACCAATATTTGTAATACGATAACCACAAGACAACTTATAACAACGGGCGGCACGATATTCAAAACCTATGATCGCATTGTCAGAACGATCAATATGATAATCCGCATCTGTTAAACGACTAAGTGCTAAAAACACCTCGTATCTAGGATTGTTTTGTCTTTTGTTTGTCATTTGCTTTACCCCTGTATTTGTTATTTCGGATGTATTTATACCAAAAACTTGACAAAAATCAACCAAAAATATCTTTCTGTCAAAATCGTTATTACAGGCACGTGTTCGTGAAAGTTTAGCACGTTAAAAAACAGATGGGAAAAAACTTGGACGAGCATTTGGGGCTAAATTGCGCGAATTAAAACTAACTAAACATCACGATAAATTAGAACAAATGATAAAACGCGGAATTAGCAAGCCACTAATGGCAAAAAAGTTAGGTGTTCGTAAATGTACCATATACAAATATATAAAAAACAATTTAGTTTTAAAAAAAACAGGCAACACCCCGTTGCCTGTATAATCACGCTAATTCAATGGCGCACCCCAATGTTGTTGGATGTTTCGTTCTACATCCATCGGGCTGACCAAAACCTGGGGCGTCAAGATAACAACCAAGACATCACGTTGTGCCGCCGTTTCTCTTGAACCCGACAACAACATAAAGTCCGGATCACCCAATCCATAACGTGTGTCATTATTGGTTTGTTTTTCAAACCCAGAAACAACCAACATTTGACCAGATTCCATAATAACTTCCTGCATAAAACTGCGTTCTTCAACTTCTGGCAACTGCAATGTAACTTCGCCAATTGTTTGGGTTGACATTTTCAACAATTCACGAACAGACATTCTGAACAACAGCAAGATTTTGCCATTTTCCAAAATATTCGGTAACAATTGCATTGAAAAACCGGTTTCCAAATCGTCCTGGTCAACAGTACTGGATTCAACTGTTGTAAAGTTACGCGATTCGAATCGTTTTATGTATCCTGTTGTTTTGGTGTTATTAACCGGCGCAACACGATTATTACGTGTGGTAACACCAACATTTGTCACCAATGAAACTTTGCCCTGCTTTGCCAACGCTTCTATCAAAGCACTGCTGCCGGCCAGTCCCGACAAAGAACCATTGTTAATCTGCTCATTAGTATATGCGCCTGATACCGATGCACCATTTTCCATATGTGTCGCCCCTGTCAACGCCGAAACAGTATTAGATAAAACCGCAATATTCATAGAACTTGCTTCGGTTGTAGCTAAATTATTTTTCGGGTTGGCAACCAGATTCAATCCAGACGCCGCATTTATAGCCGCAGCCAAATTCAAACCAAACGCCGAATCATTTGAAATAGAAACTTGCAACACCTTGACATCAATTGTTACCAACTGTGACAATCTCTTGTTTTGACGTGCGATATATTCGCCCACACGATTCAATACAGATGGAGGTGCAGTAACGGTTATTGTTCCCAAACTGCGCGACACATTAAAGTTCGCATTTTCAGAACGACCAACAATTGAAGATATTGTGCTTTCAACTTCATCCCATTCTTTTAATGTTGATTCCAAGAACACTTGGTTACCATCATCAGTTTGTACCGAAGATTGATAAGAAATATCCGTTCCTAATGCATACAATGTAAATGTCTTGGTTTCTGTTTCATAAAAAACAATAGACGTTTTGTCATAGTACCACAACAAATCCAAATCTGTCGCGACCTGGGATAACAAACCTGACAATTTTCCAGTATATGCAATATTCATTGTCTTTTTTAATTTTTCACTGGAAACTTGACTATCTATTTTTACCGGTATTCTTGTGACAGAATTTATATTGTTTGCCAAAACTTGTAATGTAACAGGTTCACTTAATAATATAGTAACCCCAGCATCGGTTTCAAACTGTGATGGTAAACTGTTACGATGATCAACCAACAATGAAGTATCACCCAACCAAACGCCTTCGGACATAGAAACAGTATCACCGGTTGCAACCTTGGCGCGCGGATTTTTCGCCATTTCAAAAGCATCATAAACATTATTAAAGTCATGATCAACAGATGCAGCAACTTTGGCCGATTGTTTATGCGTGCACGACATCAATGTCGCCACACAAAACACAGCGATAAAAATCCTTGCAAACTTCATCATCTTTTCTTCTCCTACCAATCCTGTTTCTTATTCTTCCGATGCAGATATTACCAAAACACGATTCCCCTTATAAAACTTGGCATACGGTGCCGGTACTGCACGTGCAAAGTTACGAACAACCGCAGATGCAACATCAACAAAGCGACCTTTGAACACGGCACTTGCCTGGATTGGATATTCACGTGAAGTTGTCCAAACCAAATCCCAACCTTCTTTATCGCACCAAGATTGCAAAACCCCGCGCAGTGTTTGACCATTTGCCACAACCCAAGAACGCACCTGGTCCGCTGCATCTTTTGATGGTTCTGCATCCGCAGATAAATCAACAACGGTTTCTGTAACGGTTTCTTCTGCGACATTTACAGTACCACCCATCGCATCCATTGCATTCATCGTATTCATTTGTTGATCCGCAGCAACCGCATTGGTATAAGATGCAATCACTTGCGATTCTGGAACACCACTTTTTGCCAAATAAGCATTGTAACCATCCGCATATTTAACACAATTGTTCCTTGAAGTGCGCGAAACAGTCAAAACATTACCGCCATCATC
>JAFXVB010000004.1 GCA_017534945.1 Alphaproteobacteria bacterium
ACGGTGTCGAATAAACCAACGCCTTCGCCTTCGTGTTTGTTGATGCCGGAATATTCCAAACTTGCGTCTTCATATCGTTTGAACTTGTACACAGCATCGTTCATCAAGGCGTCGTTAAACACACCAAGACTTACTAGTAATTCAAAATCTTTCACATCCAATCCGGTAACCTTTTTGAATAACCCTGGTTCCAATTGTGTAATAACATCTTTCAATGTTCTTTCGCGGTAATCGGTCAGATACATAAAGATTGGCACGCGGGTCGCAAACTTTATCAACTTTTCTTGAATCTGTTTGCGTTTAGATTTGAATTCTTTTTCCTCTTCTGACAATTCTTTCTTTTCTTGTTTGGTCAGTTCGCGTTCATTGGCCTTTTGTTTCTTTTCTTTGATTGCGTTAGATTTGTTGATAATGGTTTCAATATCTTGATTCAGGCTGCGGAAACCTTCAATGCTCATCAGGGCTTTCATTGCCTTTTCATTAGACATCAAACGCATCAGGGTGGCATTATCCACATTGACCAATAATGCACTTTCCCAACGGCGTGCCAACAATGTTGCGCTGGTGCCACTCATTGCCATGTCCAGTATTTCGCCGGCATTTACTTGACGCATAGCACTACCATCATATGCCAATACCGGTAAGAAGTTGATAAATTCGGCAACTTTCTTTTCTGGATCGCTTTCTTCAACGTTCAAACGGCAACTGTAGTCCGTTATTTGTCGCAACGCACGATCTGGTGCAAAGTCGAAAATATAGCATTCTTCCTTCATATTTTGCGTGGCATTTGGATGTTCACCATCTGGGTTTTTGATAACCCACGGTGTTTGCACACGAAAAGCGGCCTGAAAATACGTTTCTGGCGTCTTAAGGTTCCTTAACATAAAGATACCCGACCAAGGTTTAACAGACACGCCAGTGGTCAATTTTCCACACGATAAAGTGATGGTCTTTGTTTCCAATGGGTTGTCCATCGTTTCAAATACTGGCAATAACGCTTTTTCACCGATGCCGGCTTCGGTTCCGGCGGCAATGATTATCTTATAGTCATGATAAAACACGTTTTGACGGCGTTTCAGCAGGTTTGCCATGGCATAACACGCCGCAACCGATGGCAAGAACCAAAACGTGTGCGACAATATGCCCAATAAACGACTGTCGGCAAAAGGCATAGGTGGTTTCTTAGCCCCCATTTTCAGATTATCAACAGTTGTTTCCATCAAATTGCCACGAATAAGATCCAACCATTTTTGCACTTCGTTTTCATATTTGAACTTGGCGTTTTTACCTTCACCTTCGGCTTCAAAGAACGTATTCAGGTCAAATTCATCAAATTCGCCACCCAATGCAACATTACGGATAGATTCCGGCAATTGATATGTCATCATAACCATACGCGGTAAAGCGGCATACGGGTTTGTTTCAGGTTCGGGCCATTCTTCCTTGGCACGTTGTTCGTCGGAATACGTCCAGTTGTAAATCTGTTCTTCAATGAATTCACCACTGTTTATCGCACGGAAAGGCGTACCGGACAAATACAGATAATGCGATGTTGTGATTGGCATGTTTGATTCATCAAAATAATCAATCGCTTCACCATTTGCGGCTTTCTGTTCTGCTTTTGATTCATTCTCAAACAGATCTTTTGCGTTTTCGCGCCATGCACCATAGTGATATTCATCAAAGATCACGCAATCCCAGTTTGTCCCATGAACCCACTCGTTTTGCGCCTTTATACCACCGGCTTCGTTTTTGCCCAGATAATCTTGGAATGATCCAAAACAAACAATAGGACGATTCAAATCCAAATGTTTCACAGCTTCCATAAACTGCTCGGCTGATTTATCTTTCTTGGAAACAAATTGCCAACCTTCAAAATCTTTGTGTGTATTCAGGTCAGATTCCCACGCCTGCTGGACAGCCGGTTTGAAAGTCAAAACCAAAATCTTGGACCAACCCATGCGTTTGGCCAGTTGGTATGCCGTGAAAGTTTTTCCAAAACGCATCTTGGCATTCCACAAAAAGTGAGATGTTTTGCCAGGGTTTTCTTTTGCCCATGCTTTGAAATATGCGATGGTTTTATCAACCGCTTCCTGTTGTTCTGGTCGCATACCAAAATCTTCGGTGCGCTGGACCTCCAAAGAATCGCCATGTCGCAAAGCAACGATTGCCGCCATAACATCGGCTTCGGAACATTTGAACCATTCGGTCAATTTATTATCCTTGTCGTGCAACTGAATAAAGCCATGATTGCGTAACAAACGATGGACGTCTTTGTCGGTAAACACAGACCCATCTTCGCGAATGGCCGGTTCATCAATTACAATCTTGTATGGCTTCTCACCGGGTTTCAGTATTGGATATTGTTCGGCAACACGATCGACTGCGTTTTTGGTGGTATAACCAACCTTTAACATACCCTCATATTGTGGGTTGTTGTCGCAATAAGCATAGATAGTTGGATTCAAATTCGGCCGTGCCGGAAATAAAACTTTCTTTGCCATGACTTACTCCATTGGTCGAACCATAGATTCAATAAACGCAATTTCATCTTTGGTTAATTTATATTTCTTATATAATTTTTCATCAGTCCATTCTTCGTTGAAATCTTGCATTGGAACAAATTGGTATACTTTCTTTGTAGCATTTTGTGTATTCTTGATCAATAAAACCAAAAAGCGGAAAAATTTAGTTTTAATGTATTTGATAACATTCTGCGCTATTTGTTCTGTCTCGAATGGACCTATAGCTAAATATGTTTCCGTGCAACAAGTGTTTTTTAAACCGATAAAAGGTTTATTGATAATTTGGTGTGGAAAATCTCCCATACCATATGCAAAAGAAATATATACCTTAAATTCGTCAATAAGGTCTTGGTTTGCTTCTATTTGTGATTTTTTTATCCATCCTTCAGTTTTGTTAGCATATATTTTTACTGCTCCACCAAAATATTTATCTGAAAAATTTCTATAATCAGAAGCTAACCCAAACGGTTTTCTGGAACTTATGATATCAGCAAAAGAATTTTCTTTCAGTGCTTTCACTTTGCGATATATACTAACAGCTTTGTTGTATCGTATAAAAACATCACAACCGTTTTCTAATAAAGGTCTTACACTAGAATTTTCTTCTTGGTGATTTATAGTTGTTATTTCGCAGTCTCCAGGGTTGTCTTTGTCCCACAAAAAATAACAAACGCCGCCCTGTATATCTACACCAGTAAAACAATCTGTTGATAGCGGAAAATCAACAATCTTTCTAAGTCTTGTATCATGTAACATTTCATCACGAAAGTCGTCTAGTCCTTTGCCACCACTAAACCAACGGCTTGGTATGATCATTGTTAAATAACGTGGTGTCATTTTTTTTGCTTGTTTTATAAACAAATGATATAAAGGTATAGCACTTGATCCTCCGCCGCCAGCACCATCGCTTAACTGATATGGCGGATTTCCGATTATTACATCAAACTTCATTTTAAATACCTCATCTACGTGGATAAATTGATATGCGTGTGTTTCCAGAGCTTCATCGCGATCGTATTCTGCCTGGGATGCGCCACAGAATTTACATTTCCCGTTTTCCCAAGTATGTTCTGTGCGATTAAATACGATGTTCCCGCTTTCGTTTTTGAATTCGTTACAAATTGAATATTTTCCATTGGCGTATTTAGAACAGTAAACAGAACGTCGTGACAACATTGATGTAAGTTCGGTAATTGCGATACCAAATAACTGCTTTGAATAAATGTGATTCAGTCGTTCCTGTAAATCCGGAATCTTTTCTGCCAATCCGTCACTCAGTCGTTTTGCAATTTCACGCAAAAAGACACCACTTTTGCAACACGGATCAAGGAACTTTGCATCTGGGTTTGACCATAAGTCTGCTGGTAACATATCTAGCATTTGGTTAGCAATGGTTGGTGGTGTAAAGACTTCATCATTGCTAAGGTTGGCCAAACAACTTAATACATCAGGATTATATTTATTCTGCATCTTTCAGCCTTTTGTAATCAGTTATTGGAAATTCGCGTACAGGAACGGGCGACCACACAGATTCCCCAGTATCAGATGTGTTAAATTGCCCATTAAATTCAGAATCAACCAGGTTGGAAAAATAATAGTCACGGCGCTTGAATTTATTGCCCATGACTAACGACCATTCAGAAAAAACAATTGGTTTATCGCTGCCGTCTGCGTATTTAAGGGTTAATGCATCGCCCAAGACAATGTTTTTACTTAAAATGAAACGGATAGTTTCAACAAAGTCTGTTGGGATGCAATCGCATTTGCATTTACATGCGTTGGCATAATTTTCAATGCATATTCCCAATAACAGTGCACGACAATCGGCAACATTGTCTGGCAGCAGGTCAATGCCATAGATACTGGCCACCGCCAATATGGCATAACGTTCATAATCGGTTGAATTACGGCGATAGCGTTCGGAAACAATTGCCAGTTTGCGACGTAATATTTCGGTTAGAAACGCCCCTTTGCCACATGCGGGTTCTAAAAAGCGGCTATCTATGCGCTGGGTTTCCTGTTTGACCAGATCAAGCATGGCATTAACCTCACGCGGGGCGGTAAAAACCTCACCGTGATCTGCTACACGTTGTTTGGAAACAGTCTGTTTGGTTGAATCGCAATCCTTTTTGCCCGAATGAAACATTTATAGGAAGGATTGGCTGTTATAGGAATTTGTCTTTTGAAAACAGTTGATTTTGGGGCTTTTTTATTTTACAATTTTGGAACAATAAAGGGTTCCTTTTTGTGATTCAAGAAATCGCGAAATTGTGGGCGGACTGACCCGAATAGTTCTGGCAATTTTGCGTTTAGAAACCCCAGCCGAATACATATTCAGTATTAAATCTTCGTGGCCGTCAATAATATGACATGTGTTCTTTTGGCCGCACGGCCGTCCCAATTTAATTCCCTGAATTCGTAATTTAGCCATTGCTTCTTTGGTACGCTGGGCAATAAGGTTGCGTTCAATCTCGGCGGACAGTCCAAACGCAAACGCCAAAACCTTTGATTGTATCGTATCGCCCAATTCATAGCCGTCTTTGACGGTATAAAGTCGTGCACCGATTTTCATACAATGTTCCAGTATTCGCATAATCATGAACATTTTTCGCCCCAGGCGTGAAAGTTCGCTGCAAATTATAACATCCCCTGGGTTTAATTTGCGTAACATGCCACCCAGGGCGCGTTTTTCTGGTTCTTTGGTGCCAGAAATACCCGCATCTTCAATGTATTTATCAATGCACAGCCCCAATGCGCTGGCTTTGGATTCAATGCCCAGTTTTTGATTTTCACAGTCTTGTTTGTCGGTCGAAACCCGAATATAACCATATATCACAATAAACTCCTTTGGTTCGTTGTTCTATATGCCGTAGATTTCGTTTTATTCAAGTAAATAAAGGGCTATATTGCCCTTGCTTTTATTAAAGGTCTGTTTTATTATCACATTGAAAAAAATTAACGAGAAACAAATGGTTTATAATTGGCTTTATGATAGATTTGGAAATCCGGTGGCGTACTTCCTGTTGAGTGGAGAAATATACGCAATTGATGGAAAACCCTTGGCTTATTTGGTGGGCTTTTATGTTTATTCTTATACTGGACGTTGTATGGGGTTCTTTGTAAATGGTTGGCTAATTGATAAAATGGGCTTCTGTGCATTGTACACGGCGAACGCCATAGGGGGCCCGATAAAGCCTGTGCGTCGTATACACCCGATTCCATGTATAAGACAAATTCCTCCGTTAAAATCCATAAGACAATTGCCTTTACCAATGCCGTCTTTGAAATTGGGGTGGTCGACATTGGCAAGTGGAATTACTTTTTTTACTGCATAAGAGGTGTAAGATGGACAGTGTATTAAAATATCTTATGCCGTGCTTTTTGGATGTTATCCGATACCCATTAACTTGGTGCATCACTGGAATTGTTGGAATCGCGGTTGTTTTTTTGCCGTTGGGATTAGAAGCACACAAAATATGGGTTTTGTTGGTAAGTGCAGAATTGTTGGCGCTTTTTACAAGTTGGACGATAAAATGGTATTTGGATGTAAGAGCAAGGAAAAAACTTATTTATTTTGAATTGCAATCTCTGTGTCCAGAAGAAAAAGATATTTTGCGTTCGATGTTGAAAACAAGTGTAAATTGTTATGAATTAAAAATTTCACATGATTTTGATGTTAATGCACAGACCAAGCAGAACATTTTAGTTTGCAGATTAACCGCTTTGAAAGACCGAGGTTTATTGGACTTAACACAAACACCATATGATACAAATAATGATTTGTTAAAAGCAACAATGCCTGTGATGGTTTGGGCACTGCTAAAAAAGAAATATAAAAAAGATCCGTCGTATTTTGTTCGGGTAAGTAATACTATTAAACGGCGTTCTATAAAAAAACGATTAAAAAGGGTTTTTCGCAAACGTAAAAAACGTTAGTCGTTGTGCGATGGTGTAACAAATCGAATTTTTCAATTATCAACAAACACAATCCCGAACCATTTGCATAAAATGGCAAGGTGAGCTTGGTATGTGGTTGCGCTGGCTTGCTCTCGCTTGAATTCGGCGATTTCTTCGCTCGACAAGCCAAGTTCCCTGATAAGTCGATTAGCTAGTCCCATAAGGTAAAAGACGTTCCCCTGGGGGCTTTTCAAATCAATAATGATGCCGGTTGGATACTTTGCGTTGGGTATATTCGGTATTTCGTTGCGCTGGGTGGCTTTAAGGCGGGCGACCATCTGAACAAACTTGTTTTGGATACGGCGGAGTAGCCATGCCTGGCGACAAGTCAATTTGCCACCATTCGTTCGGCGAATAGCGGCCTGTAACTCGCGTAAAGATCGACAGGCGGCAAAATATAGCATAACAAAATCTGTGCGATGGTTGGGCAAAATATCGTCAAAATGCGTATATTTCATAGACAATCCTTTTAAGGTTGTCGTATTTGTCCGTATTTATTGCCACTTGTCCAGTTATTTGTTCAATAATAAATTTCACATTTTGTTGCTTTTTCTTGATTTTTACGGATTATGCGGTATTGTTTATGTATGAAAAATAATAATCCAATTATTATTCATGAACGTTTTGATGCAGAATTTGCTGATAAAACAAAATGGACACGTGCACGCGTTGAAGTAAAAATTGGCTCTGCTGTCATCTTTGCTTTACGGATGGATAAGAACAATACAACATGGCAACAAATGTTAGCGTCATGGCCAAAGGATTGTTCGGTACGATATGAATGGTTTGAATCTGTTATTGCGGATATTAAATTGAACCCAATTATGTGCGGTTGTGATGACACATATGAAAATTTATATAATGTTTTAGTACATTGGTTAGAATCTGTGGACAGTGTCAAGAATCGAAAACTGTTGATCTTGCACTCATGCAGTTTATCAATGACTAAAGTCGGGAAAATGACAGGATTATCGCGTCAGACTGCAAGTCGTCGTTACACTAATGCTCTGGATGCACTGGTTTGGAGATTAAATCATCCAAAAGACTAAAATTGCAACTTAAATCATGAGTTGTCGCATATTTGTGCGCGACAAAAGACATCAAAAACAATAAATATACAGTTTTGTCGCAAAAGCGTGCGTTGTGCACGCGTATTTTTTGTGCATATTTTTGTATATAGACCAATCAAAACCCGAACCAAAAGGACAAATCATGACAACAATATTATCCAAAGACGAATATATGACCGAACGTGCGCTGGCTGAGATGTGGGGATTGAAACGCAATACTTTACAAAAATGGCGTTCGTTAGGTGTTGGACCAAAATTTCTGAAACGAGTTGGTCGCATTGTATATCGCAAACAAGATATAGCCGAATTCGAACAAAACAATATATTCCAAAGCACAAACGATAAACGATAGGAAACGGTTATGAAACGGCTGGCCAATCCAAAATGGGCACTTTTATTGGAAAATATATCACGCGAAGAACGTGGCGATATATTCATGGCGGTTTTGAAGTATCCAGATGCGGAATGTTCAAGTGCTGTGTGGCCATTTATAAAAGCCGAATTAGATGAAGACGATATTAAATACAAAGCCAAATGTGAACGACTGGCCACGAACAGATTGGCACGTTGGGGCGAACAGAATTCATCAGATATCAAACAGACTTTATCAGAAATCGGACAGAAATCAGACGCAATAGCAAATAGCAAGACCAACAATACAAATACAATAGAACAAAGCAAGGCAATACAAAGTCGTGCAAATGATATGCTTCAAAAATTATCAAACTCTTTCAGCCCATTACGCACGCCTAAATATCATATAGATAATGAATTTTCATTGCCAGAAATCATTAAAAGGAACACTGATTTGTTTCCATTATTTAAAGAATTTACACCAGAACAACTGGAAAAAGGACAAATGTCATTGATACGCAAGTGTATGGGACAAGATAAAACAATGGCGCAAATCATAGGATGGATAAAGCATGAAGGAAAATTCACATAAGTAAAAGGTACTGTGACGACCTTTCGTACTGAGGGTAACGGCGAGCGCGGCATTTGCCTAGCGACGGAAACAAAAAAACGGTGAACGGTGAACACAAAACAAAAAAGGAGCAACAATGTTATTATCAAGAAGAGAATATGCAGCACATCGTGGGGTTGCGGTATCAGCAGTCCAAAAGGCGATTGAAACGGGACGAATAACCCTGACGGACGGAAAGATAGATCCTGAAAAAGCAGATAAGGAATGGGCGGAAAATACTAACCCCATCTATAACAGTCCACGTACAGATGACAGTTCTTCAAATCCTTATCAGAAAAGCAAAATAATGAAGACGACATACGATGCGATGCTGAAGAAACTGGAATATGAAGAACGTGCAGGAAAGCTAATTCCCAGAGCACAAGTAGAATCTGATGCCTTTGCAGCAGCTAGAACTGCAAGGGATCATTTACTGATGATTCCGAAGCGTGTTGCGCCACGAATTATCGGTCTAAAAAACATTTCTGACATCGAATATATTTTGAGTCAAGAAATAACAAGCTCATTAACGAGTTTATGCAACATATTAAAAGGAAACAACAAAGGAGAATAAAATGACACAAAAAACAATGACACAAACCCCAGAAACCGAATTGAACGCAGTTTTCGACAAAACAATAGCTTTTTTAAGAGATAAATGGGGCAATATGCGCCATGATATTGCACTTGAAATAACAGGAAAGTCCGACGATGAAGTCCGCGTAATTTGGGATAGAGTAACGACAGATTTTTGGAACATGGGCGTAGACTATTTTATACGAGAATACAATAAAATTCTGCGAAAAGCACTGAAAATCTAATAGCGTTATTTCACTGGACTTGTGCGTTTTTATTAGCAATGTTGTGTGTAAAAAGGGCATTAAATGCGGGCACTTAAATGTCAAAAGTTGGTTTTAACGACAGGATTTTTGAATAAACTTAAATCCGACATTGATTTGCAGATAACAGATGCTGCGCTGCCTGGATTGCAGTGTCGGTATTCGGCCGCAACTGGCCGCAAAGTGTTCTATTTAGGATATCGTGTTCGTGGTTCATATAAGCAGAAACATATGAAACTGGGATCATTAGCGGAATTTGGTTTGAACGAAATTCGTGCTCGTGCGATAAAGACAAAACAAGATATCGCCAACGGACTGGATCCACAAGCAGAACAACGCATGCGCATAAAGCAAAATGAAATGCTTGAGGCACGTCGCAAACAAGTCCAGGAATTAACCCCAATATTTATGGAAAAACATTGCCGCGAAAACAATCGGGCGAATACTTATCGCACAAACGAAGCATTGATGCGTTTGTATATAATTCCATATATTGGCGATAAATACATCGCAGATATTGATTTGTGCGTAATCCAAGATATGTACGACAAAATCAAAAACACAAAAACCATTGCGGTTGCATTGCATGTTATGCGGTTATTGTCGACTTTCCTGAATTGGTGCGAAAAATACAATTATCGCACAATAAATTCAAATCCGTGCCATTTGGTCCAAAAAGCAAAATCGCCAAAGATGACCCATACGATTCTGGACATTGATGGGTATAAGCGGTTGTTTAGTGCGCTGGATGAAGCGTATTGCGCTGGGAAATATGCCCCACAGGCAATTCTGGCAATCAAAACACTCGCACTGACTGGGTGTCGTTGCAGTGAAATAACAGACCTGGAACGGGACGAGTTGGATTTAGAAAACGGGTATCTGCATTTAAACAAACGCAAAACAGATGCGTTTAATGTGCCACTGGGCGATCCAGCAATAGAAGTTATAAAACAGGCTTTGGGAATTTGTAAAAGTAAACGATATGTATTTCATTCGCCAATCGACCATACGCGTCCATTGACAGATTTGCGTAAAGCTTTCTGGTGGGCGTTGGATCGTGCCGAATTGCCACGTATGCGCATACACGACTTGCGTCATTCCTTTGCGACACTGGCAACCAGCATGGGCGAAGATATACGAATATTAAAAGATGTATTGGGACACACCAAAATCACCACAACAGAAATATATGCACATGCGTCAAGTAATGCCGCACGTCGCACCGCAAACAATGTCGCAAGCATGATAACAGGATAATTCGGTGAAAGTTATGATTTACAGGTCAATGGCAACATGATTATTTGTGCGGTTTAACCACCGTTTATTTCAATACCGCTAACACATAATCTGTTAGCGCATACATATAATCATCATCAGTAGGATACTTTTTAAACAAATTGCCGTATTCTTTTATGTAAAATTTATCACGAACACTTTCATTTATTGGATTTAATAATAACGCCACACCACAAAAATTACGAACAATGCATTCAAAGCTATCCAAGGCATAAAACATCAATATTTTACTATATTTTAACCCACTTGAGTGTTTTTGACCACAAAACTCGTTAGATATTGCGAAATGTCCTAACAACACGCCAGACAACCATTTGCCCATACCTTTGTGTTTTCTTTTACGAATACCATGATTATTCGTATTTTTTATGGAATGCGGTAATAACGTGAAAAAGC
>JAFXVB010000033.1 GCA_017534945.1 Alphaproteobacteria bacterium
ACCGCTGTATTAATTTCTTGTTTTATTGATGATATATCTTTATTAGCTATATCAGATTTTATTCTAAATAATATTTTTTCTATCTCATGAATAGTTATCGCCGCATTCAGTGCTGTTCCGGAATTTAACATTACATTACGCATCTGATTATACGCTTTTTCTACTTTATCAATTTCTGGCTTAAGCTTTTCCAGCATCTTATTTTCATGTAATTTACTTTTTAAATCAGCTATTGGATTCTCCATATCTATAATTCTATCGTATGGATTTTTTAGTATTTGTCTCAACTTTTCTTTATCTTGATTTCTATAATAGGTAAACTTTGAAATTATGCTTTGTACAATACTACGAAACAATTCATACATTGAGTCTTCTATAAATCCATCACGATCCGTTTTTTCGCGCAATACAGCTATACTTCTATGTTCTAGGTTTATGGCACCTATTACCATTCTATTACTAATCAGTTCACCCGGTTGATTTATTCTCTCTAAATCTAATTTAAGCCAATCATTCCCTGGGATTCCATAATTATAGATTCTAATACCATCACGATATATACGAATTCCATAATTTTCCCTTACATAATCTTTTAGGATCTTTTTATCATTTTCGTACTGCAAAACATCATTACCAAAATCAAACACATAAAAAACACCCGTAATTTTTCCAAATTTTTTAGAATCATCTAGTGATTGCATAAACAAACTACGATGTTCGTTAACAATATCTAACCTTTTTATTTTATCAGATTCTATCCTTGGTTCTACATTAGCTTGGCTTTGTAATATTGGGCTTGGACAAAAATTATAGTTAAAGTCTAACTCACCAGATTCAAAAGAAAAATCAAATCGATAAATTGCTTTTTTTATTATGTCATCTAAATTCGTTATCTCAATATTTCTTGTGTATGTTTCATCATTATCATTACAAAGCAGCTTAACGGCAAACGGATTATTATCATTTATTATCCCGAGTCCCGCATTAACAAAGGGCGAAACGATAGTGTTTATTTGTTCATTAAGCTTTTTTATTGTTAATGGCGATAACGAATCTCTAACTTTTGTAATTGTTATCAAAGTTCCAGATAGGGATTTAATTTTTTCGTCAGACTTAGAAACTTTCGAGATATTCAGCTTGATATCATCCATAAATTCGTTTTTTGACGTTTCATCCAAATCTATAGTCAATTCATATTCTGGCGAATTTTTAAATTTAGTATTTAAAGTAATTCTATCTCCAAGCTTATAGGCCGCAAATCGTCCTACCCCTTTCGCACCCAACGGAAATCTATGATAGATAGGCGACAATTTGTTTTCATTGGCCATTTTTTCTTTATCGTCCGTTCCAATTACAAGCCAATTATTTTTTATCGTATCTAGACTCATTCCGCACCCATCATCTAAAATGGATATTTGTGTCTTATTTTTATCAGATGGATTATCAATAGTAACATTTACATAGGTCGCGTCCGCATCATAGGCATTTTTAACAAGCTCAAATATGGCAAGATGCTGTGATGCAATAAGCTCTTCGCCAAGTAACTTTAATAATCTTGCTTTTAATTTAAACTGTTCCATAATTACACCTTTGATTGATATTGAGTTTACTATACTTATTTTGTTTTTGCAATAATCAACTTGATTTACTTTATTTCTCGCGGTACACTTTCCTTGAATCCAATGGGAATTGGGTTCGGGGCTGTGGTGGCCCACAGACGCGGCATTTGTCGTTAAAATCCCCCGACTTTGGTCGGGGAGCCGTTTGCTATAAAACAGGGCTTGCCCGAAGGCTGCGGAGCATTCGTTTGCTGACACCAACTCCCCGACCGTCAATTCCGTTGACGGTCATTGATTTATAAAATGGGGAAATTGGCGTGGATATTACAGAATCCATTGTTACAGCATTTATAAACTTGAAACAAAAACATCGCTTTTTTGTCTCTGAGGCAGATTTCCAGGTATCTTTTTCCTGGGAGTTAGCAAAGGTATATGGATGGCTGGCAATCCGCCGTTGGGATATGATGTGATAAATAAAAAATTGATTCCGAATGAGGCTGAGGCCGCGACTGTTCGAACACTATTTGAAAAGTATCTAGAACTGCAATCTGTAAATGCACTGACCGAATATGCCGTGGTACATAATATATTCGCAAAACAATGGACGACCGCCAAAGGCGTCACAAAGGGCGGCCGGCACATTGCCAAAATGAGTATGCATCGATTATTGCGTGACAGGATTTATATCGGCCAAATTGTGAACAAGACGAATAATACTACTGCCCCGGGCGAGCATCAGGCGATATTACCCACGGAACTGTTTAATCGTGTACAAGCGGCCTTGCAAAACAACGCGAATAACAAGTCTGAAACACACGGTTCTCCCAATTTGTTGACCGGCAAACTGTTTAATCACAACGGCGTGCGCTTTACCAATCAACGAACATGCGGCAAAGGCAAAACCAACACCCATTATTATGCAACCCGTAGCTTTTATCTGCCCGCACCCCAGGTGGACGATATCGTCATAAAAACGATAACAGATTTTCTGAACAGCGATATGACAAATCTACCACCTAATCTGGCAACTATATTAAAACGAATTGATATAACAAATATGAATTTCGCAGATAAACGCAATTTAATTCAATCACTGGTTGAAAAAGTTGTATATTCACAAGAGCAGCTGATTTATACAATTACGACCAACACACAAAAATTACAGCCGTTTATCAAGGAAAATTATATAAACACAAACACAGATCAAATGGAATACATAATTGGCAACAACAGCATAACAATCAGGGAAAAAGTATTCTTACGCAAACACGTTAACACAGTATACGATCATGGCAAAAATGGTGTATTAAATGTCACTGATAATAATCATTTAATACTCAAAGCTTTTGCCACAGCATGGCGGTACAAAGAGTTATATGAACGATGTGGCGATGTTGATTTAGTGGCAAAAGAATATCACGTTTCGCCCATGACGGTATACAGATATTTCAACTTAGCATACATGATGCCTGATAAGGTCAATGATATATTATCTGGGAAAACAGCTTGTAGTGTAACTAGCATTCTGAACCAAAGAAATCATCATGATGTTTTTCCAACAGTTTCATAGCGGTTCTTGTAATTATTACAGGAATTCCTTCTGTTGTATTTACAAAATACTCGCCTGCAGGGATTTTTAGAATCCCTTTATTTTGCATTCCACGTGCAATTGCTAGTCGTTCATACCCAATATGGGTTGTATCAGAATAATTTGTTACATATGCTTCAAATAGTAATTCTTGTTCTTGAGGAGACAAATTATGTAAGGATTCTAATACATATTTTGCAGCTATTTTATATTTGATATATTTTAGTAATACTTTAATTATCCATTGTACAATAGCGGCCAAACCAATGGCCACCATAATCGCTGCACCTAAATACTTTTCTAGATTGTAGTATTCTATAATAATCCAGGCCACTCCAACACATATGTATTGAAATGGGTTTTTTATCTGCGATATAAAAGCCGTTATAACATCCATATTTTAACCCTGTTTTCACACGTACTTTTTAGACTATGTATATCCTTGTCGACAGAAACGCTCTTACTGTCAATGAACTAAATATACCATTGTGAATACTGGGATTTCAACTATAAAAAATCCCCAAATTACGGGGCAACTGAGAGATAAAAATAAAAGGTATCCAAAACGGATACCTTTTTTATTATTCCTGGCGGATGGTGAGGGATTCGAACCCCCGGATGAGTTGCCCCATCAGCGGTTTTCAAGACCGTCGCATTCGACCGCTCTGCCAACCATCCTAATAACAGTGCGTATTATATATTATTTTTTTCACAACGCAAATGCAAATTTTTAAATTGCCTAAAAATTCACGACGTCCGGACAAAATCCCTAGGATTCTGCTCAAATTGAATAAATCCCTGGGAAGATGTTAAAATACCTATTGTGAACGGATAGCGAAAACAAAGGAGATGGGAAAATGTTTACACATGACGATTTGTGGAATGCTATCGAAATTCTTGCGCGCAAGAATAATATGACATGCAGTGGCCTTGCACGTGCCAGCGGCTTGGACCCAACCACATTTAATAAGTCAAAGCGGGCATCAAAATATGGTCAACCGCGTTGGTTGTCTATGGAAACAATATCCAAAGTTTTGACGGCGACACACACGTCACCTGATCAATTTGCAGATATGTTTCCGCCAACACACAGTGTGGAAAGATAAAATAATTCGGGCTTGTTGCCCGATTTTTTTTATAATAAAAATTGATTTTTACAAAATTTATAGTATAAATAATCCATAATTACCGGGGGCGTGGGGGTAAACTGTAATGGGGTTGATAATGTCATCTTATGTAAAAATACCGCACTGTGAATTTGTGATAAAAAGTTATAAAGAAGGTATTTATTGGGATTTGTTGGGCTTGTTGGACGGACACCCTATGCTGGGACTGTACGATGATAAAGGGTCTAAAAAGTTCATGGAATTTGATTATAACCATAATACCTCAACCTTTGGTCGCGATTACACTTTGCAGGAATTATACAATATATCCCCAAAAGAGCTGCGCGCAGATTATGGAATATTGCAAGACCAAATGGCCAATCATAATGATGAATCACATATTCGCGCCATCGATGACTTTTTTGTAGTTATTGATAAAGGTAATTTGACGATATGGGATCATAATATGGACTATTCAAACAAAGATAAAGGTATCCGTATGTTGTATCGTCCTGTGGCGACATTAAATCACATGCATTTCTTGGATAATGTAAACGAAAAACCTGATGAGTTCACAGAACAATCAATAAAAAAACATAATTTTGATTCGTGCCAAGATGATTGGTTAGCAGACAAAGGATTAAAACAAAGAACATTATATCACCAAAGAACCCCCGATACCCGCGTATTCAGTGTTCTGTTCAAAACAGGCGTTCACAAATTTACCTTTGTGTATCATGATTATCATGGTGCTTACTGTGTTTATGATGTCATTGCCAACAATGCAAATTACGATGCAAAATATGAATCTGGATATTATGCAAACAAAAGACATGGTTGGTGCGATATTCCACAATCTTTATTTGCCCAAGAAAGTACGCACAAATTAAAAATCAAAAAAATATTTCATTGGACTTATGAATTTGATGCCGCAATCAAAAATATAAAACGTGCACACGCGCGTCATTTTAACAGAATGTATGGTGCGGCAAAAGAACGGTAAATAAACATGGAACAGAAATATAAATACCCAAAAAATTGGTTTAAACACAATTTAATTGCGGTTCCAACCGGATTTGCCGGCGGTAATTGCAGTGCATGTTTATTTCGTGATGCGGAAAAATATTGTAATAAATTGGTGTGCAGTTGCTTTTTGGATCCAAATGACAGTTTGAATATGGAATCTGTGTATTGGATTGGGCGCGAAACGCATGCGAACATTGGCACTTGGACCGAGTTGGTGGATTTTTTTAACACTGTGCCAAAGCAAAAAATCCGTTATATTTCGAGCAGTGTTGTGACCAAAGCTGTGTTGGAAGCCCGCCAAAAAAACAAATAATAATTTTGCAAAAAACGATAAAAAACACCGGCAAACACCGGTGTTTTTTTAAAGACATGTTTTGCAATTTAGTATAATTTATGCCATAATCATTAAAGAGGGAAATAACATGAAATCAAACAACAAAACATCTGTGATTGCTAATGAAAAAATCGATAAATCAAAACTGGCTGATGCCGATAAAATTATATTAGATTTACAACAAGAATTAAAAAAATATATCAACAAGGGTTACGGACCGTTTTTGGCGGCAATTTATGATTCCAAAGGTAATCTTGTTGCCAAGGCCGCCAACAGTGTCGTCAATAAATCTTGCAGTCACAATCATGCCGAAATGAATGCGATAAAATTGGCAGAAAAGAAACTGGGAACTTATGATTTGTCAAAGTATAATCTAAGTTTGTATGTGACATCTGAACCATGTATGATGTGTTTGGGGGCGATTATGTGGTCTGGGATACGGGCTGTTTATTACGGTGTTCCGTCTGAACGTGTCAACAAAATTACTGGGTTTGACGAAGGTTTCAAACCAAAATGGTTTGATGAATTTAAAAAACGCGGTATAACCGTATACGGTCAAATTGAACAAGACGCCGGCGAACGGGTTCTGCAAGATTATGTGGCACAAGGCCACACAGTTTATAAACCAAAAAGAAATTATTTTGCCAAGGCGATTCGTGCAATTCACAACTTTATAAAATGCACGACTTGTCGCCGTTCGAGAAAGATGTAATGGTGTTGTTACAACTTGTAACTGCATATAAGTCTTGATATAATGTCTATATAAACAAAGGAAGTTTCATGCAAAAAATATGTCAAAGCTGTGCTATGCCGATGAACGATGAATCTGTATTTGGAACAAACAAAGACGGTTCTAAAAATTCAGATTATTGTATTTATTGCTATAAAGATGGTCAATTTCT
>JAFXVB010000034.1 GCA_017534945.1 Alphaproteobacteria bacterium
AATTCATAACATGCTCCATTTGTTAAAGAATGTACAGGAATTATATAATCATAAAAACTATATGCAAGGATTAAAAAGCGTTTTTTGTCCAATAAATTTTCCGGCCACATACGGCAATCATATCAAATCGTGCATCGCCCGACCAACGCTTTTTCGCCAAATAAGTATTTGCCGCATTACGCAATCGCATAATTTGTTTTGGTGTAATCGCATCCCATGCAGTCTGTAAATCTGGACGATATTTAACTTCTATAAAAACGATAGTGTTTTTGTGTTGTGCAATAATGTCAATTTCTGCGCGACCTGTATTACGGCCGGTCACATAACGCGATTTTAATATTCTATATCCATGAACACGCAAAAACATGCGTGCATACCATTCTGCAAAAAGTCCAACATAATAAGTATTCATTAAAAAGCATACGGTTTTGCGCGGAAATTTTCACGTGATTGTTGTGCTGCCTGGGCTGCATCCATTGCGCGTCGTCCGTCATCCATTAATTCCAAAGCGCCATAATATGCCACCATTTTCGGGTCATACGGATTTGTTGATGTAATCCACGTATCTTGACCAGAATTTGGCGCGCCATATTTTTTTATAACTGTTTTCCAAAAAGCCAATATTTTCTTTTCGCGTTGATCGTCGCATTTTTGGTTTTGACATTCTGTATCGTCGGCATCATTTTTATACATAACACGATAAACGACATTATCTGTGGCATTACTGGTTAAATAAACATCAATTGTTTCACCTGTTTTTACGCGTTCCAAATGAATTTCAGAAACATACAACAAACCGCGACTACGTGCCAAACCGCGAACACATTTATCTAGCTTGGTTGGTTGGACAACGCCGGCCTGGCGACATTCATAGTCCAAGTTATATTTCCAATCTTGGGGTATTGTATAAACCAAACTATTGCGTTTGCGTGGTGCATATAAATTGTTCCCATCATGATACAAATTATAAACATCTTCAAAAGACATCCCAAGCATAATTCCGGCAATGTCAAAACCACCAACATTTGCGACTGTGGCGCCATCGTTTAATGAAACACTGCTACCAGAATCCATAACATCATCGGTATTATCATCTGTATAAACAAAATCTGTATTATCCGCATCTGTAAATTCATCGCCACCATCTAAATCATCCATAAAACCAAAAGAATCATCTTCTTCGGCCATGACCACCGATGGCATATACACAGGCGATATACCCACAAACAACAAAGCAAAAAACATATACCAACGTTTAACACACATTTTTATATCCTATTGTTGAACCACATCCAATACTTCGAACGCAAATGCAGATACCGGATCCACCCCGCGTTGTAATCTGTCTAATGCTTCTTGGGATTGTTTAACACGAATTGGTTGCTTTTTTATACTTAAATATAATACACCACGCGTTATTTCTGGCAAAGCCATGACATCATTCGGGGCCGTCCATGTTTTTAACAGGTATTCAATAACCAAATGTCCACTTTCAGATTCCGCGATGTTTGTCACTTCAACCATACGCATAGCGTTTTTGCCGGCCAATTCAATAATTTGTGGCGCGATATTTTCCACCCAATCTTTATGAACCTTTGGACTGTTATATGACAATCCCCACAAAGCCGTTTCTGTATTGTCCGTATTTTTAAATGATTGACGCATGTTTGCATTATCAATATCCGGGACAACATAAAAATATTCGTTAACAAAACGTTTAATAATAAGTTCGCGTAAAACCTTATCTGGAATATTGTCGGCGACAACAGGTGGTGTTATGCGCAACCCAGATTGTGTATTTGGTTCAAAGAAAAATGTTTCCACCGTATATTTTTTTTCGGCATCGTAAATAGCGCCTGAAAAGAACAACAGGCCGAACATCGCAACCAATATTAAAACACCAATCAAAAACCAAGCCAACCGTCGCATTAATTCATCCTGTACATATTAAATCCTGTGACATAATATCCCATTGTTTTTGGATATTGTTCTTCATTTAAACCTGTTTGAGCAAACCCTGTAAAATTGATAATTCCATTATCTGTTTGTACAACTACATTTAATTTCCATTTGCCACCACTTTCTTTTATTGAATCCAATGAATCAACCGGTGCCACAGATACATTGATAACTTTCCAAACCGCCGCCGTATCAGCAATCAATCCCGAATATACCGGCAAAACGACGCGTTCAAAACTATCATACACAGATGCATCACACGCACAATAAATTGCACAAGTGTTGCTGTTATTTCCTCCAGATTCCCGACATACACCAGGCGTTTGCGCACAATTTGCCCAAACCGCTTTATTTGTTTCTGTATCCCCAGAAATAGTAAACCAATTATGTGCAAATTTATTCAATACAGATTCTTGCAAAACATAATATGCCGGAATTTCTGTCTTATGATTATCATGCGCAACCATTGTCCAACGTTCGCCATTTGGTGAAATAGAAATCAAAAAAGGACTGACATCTTGGGTTTTTTTTACCCAAAAAATAAGCCCACACAAACATATAATTATAAAAAATATAACCATTATCGCCGTAGCCATAAATCTGGACACAGCGACAAATTTCCCCGCAGGGAATGCAGGCGTATTAAAATCATCTGGATATTTCAACGTCGTCCCCTGTTGTTATAAATTGGCGGATTTATGCCTGGTACACCATGATACAGGCGCACGGACTTAATTTTAATTCATTGTTGTCATAACCAACACCAACGGGTTCGCGGTCATAAACCTGACCACATCCAGCCAACGCAATTGCAACAAAGAAACCAAGTAAAATTTTTCTCATTATACTTTCCCCCATCTAATACGATTTCATTATTAAAAATTTTTATGGATTGCGTCAAGACATAAATATCTAAAACTGTGTTTCAAAAGATAATAAAAATCTTCTTTCTTTATCGTTTTCGTCAATCTTTAACGGCCAACCCCAAGAAAAGTTCATTGGTCCCATTGGGGTATTCCAATAAATACCAAAACCCGCCGATGTCCGCCAACCCGAACCAATTTTTTGTAAGTAAGCCGCGTTTTCTTGACCCTTTGGCACATCTGGATCGCCCAAGATACCATAATCGGTAAAGATAAATCCCTTTACTTGATATTCATCAGGAATAAATACAGGAAAATTCAATTGTGTCGTTCCATTTACTTTCCATAAACCACCCAAAGAATAGGAATTTTTTCCAATACGTCCAACACCCGCGACATCAAATCCACGAAGTGTTTCACCGCCCAAGAAATAACGATATACACGTGGAATATAACTATCCGCCAAAGGCTCCAAATAACCACCTTCTATTGATGTTTTTAACTGCCACCGATCGTCCAAGAATTTCACCATAGCGGTTGCATCACCATAATACCGCATATATGTTGTTGTTCCGCCAAATCCGGTATATGTTGCGCCAATATTGCTGACGAATCCGGTATGGGTATTTTGTTCAAAATTAGTGTCCAAATTATAATAACGAAAACCTGTTCCCAAAGAATACAGTCGCGCCGGTTCCATACCGGTCCCTTGTTGTGGGTCGCTGTTTTGATCAAAAGCCGCCGATAACCGCATTGTTTGTGACCAGTGGTCCGTCAATTTCCATCCCAAACGCCCCGATACAGTCAAAGAATCGCGATCGTAATCATAGCCGGTAAGCCCCTTATAATCATACATAGTATACGCAACATCAAAACCACCCGACAAAGCGCGACCAAACAGGTATGGTTCTGTGAAACTGAACAATGCTTGCTTTTGATATTGTGCAAGTGAACCCTTTATTTGAACAATTTGACCACGACCCATAAAGTTATTTTCTGTGATACCGGCATCAACCATAAATCCATTGATATTTGACCACCCGACACCACCCGACAATTCGCCTGTTGGTTGTTCTTCCACCTTTACATCTAAATTCATCATATTTGCATCGGCGATTCTGGTTGGCACCATTTGTACATTTTTAAAATAACGGGTATGCATTAAATTTTGACGGCCTTCTTCAATTGTTTGTAAAGAAAAAGGATCGCCTTCACGCATAGGCAAAGATTGTTCGATAACACTGTCAAATGTTCGTACATTTCCTAAAATATTGATAGAATTCAAATAAATACGATTTGTCTTTTCAATTTTAAATTGCAAATCAACAGTTTTATTTTCGTCGTTTTTAACCGGTATCGGTTCAACCGTAATAAACGCATAGCCAAAATCAGCAACCGCGCCACGCAATGCAGAAACCGTTTCTTCTACTTTATCCACATTGTATGTATCGCCCGTATCCATTTTTATAACATCGTACAGTTGTTCGTCTGGAATATCCGGGAAAGGATTGTCAATGGTCAACTTTCCAAATTTAAATTTTTCGCCTTCAAAAATATTAAATGTCACAGAATAATATTCGCGATTTGGTGTAAACCGTCCCTTTGCACCAATTACATTTGCATCAACATAACCATTGCGCAGATAAAACTGGCGCAACATTTGTTGGTCATATTGAATTCTATCTTCGTCAAACACATCAAATTGAGTCATAAAACGCCACCACGCATGTTCGCGTGATAAAATTTCATGGCGCAAAGTTCGTGAACTGAAATGTTCATTTCCTGAAAAATCAATGTCTTCAATATATGTTGGATGACCTTCGGTAATTTCATAGACAACATTGACACGATTATCATCTAAATTGATTTTCTTTGGATTGATTTTTGTTCCAAAATAACCTTTGCGCTGGTATATAGTCAATAAACGTTGCATATCGGCACCAATAATTGTTTCATCATATGCGGCGCGTTCTTTTAATTTTATTTCTTTCTTTAAATCATCCGTAGAAATCTCGTCGTTTCCTTCAACTGTCACCTGGGACACGATTGGGGATTCGGTTAAATTGATTCTTAACACATCACCCGACAAAGAAACATTTATATTTGAAAAATATCCACTATCTTGCAATTTTTTTGTAATTTCGTTTATGCGTGCCGCACCAACATTATCACCCGCCTTTACATCGGCCAATATTCGCACAGATTCCGCATCCATGCGTTTCGTGCCATTTACATCCACCCGCGAAACAGTTGTTGCAACCACTGGTGATATTGCACACACAACAAAAACCAAAGATAAAATACTAACTTTATTTTTCATGTTAATTTAATCCAAATACCCTTGCTATATCGTTCCACATGGTAAGAAGCATTAATCCAATAATCAAAGCCCAACCAACTGCAAAAGCATATTCCATTGCTTTACCTTCTAACTTTCTGCGTGTGATAAATTCTATAATTAAAATCAATAAAAATCCACCGTCCAATACCGGTAAAGGCAATAAATTCACAACACCTAAATTTACAGACAACAAAGCAATTATCGATAAAAATGCCCAAAATCCAATCGACATCGCCTGACCAGAAACTTGCGCGATTGTGATAAATGAACCTAATTGTTTTGACGAACGTTCGCCTGTTATAATTTGTTTCAATACAACCAACAAAGTTTTAGATTGATTATATGTTTCGCGTGCACCCCAATACAAAGAATCAAAAAATCCTTTTTTGCGTAATTCTGTTTTGCTGCCATCTGCAACCAAACCCCATCTTTCGGCGGGTGCCAGTGCGACCGTCAAAGTTTTTTTACCGCGCATCAATTCAACATCTGCACTATGTTGTGCCGCCAACTCTTTTGCTAAAATAATTTCGCCCCAATTAGAAATATTTTTGCCATCAATTTTTACAATTATATCACCTGGTTTTACACCCGCATTAAACGCGACGCTTTTTTGAATCACTTGACCAACAACCGGCAATTGAATTTCGCGCGGATGAAACATAAATGCCGCAGAATAAATAACCCACGCCAAAATAAAATTCATCACAACACCCGCAGAAATAATAATAAATTGTTTCCATTTTGGTGCAGACAAATAATGTCCAATCTTTTTATCTTTTGGCAAATCATTATATTTTTTACGATCAAACATATCTTCTTGACCGTATATAGATACATATCCCCCAAGTGGTAAACACGCCAATTGCCATTGTGTTCCATGTTTGTCATGCCATTTTAAAACAGCGGGTCCAAATCCAATTGAAAATTTATCTACGCGCACCTTGGCCCAACGCGCCGCCAAAAAGTGCCCTAATTCATGGATAAAAACCACGACGCCCAAAACAATCATTAACGCAACAATGGTCATAACAATATGCATTTTTACATCTCCCCTTGAAAAACTACATCATCATCCACACCGCCGGCAATACATAAATCCAGCCATCAAATCTATCCAACAAACCACCATGTCCCGGCAATATTGTTCCAAAATCCTTGATATTTAATTTGCGTTTTACAGAACTGGCTGTCAAATCACCATATTGTGAAAGCAGGGCGACCGAAATACCAACCCATAATAATTCTGGTAAATAATTTCCAACAACCAATGGTCCAAACGCCAACGCCACCAATGCACCGCAAATGATACCGGCAATTTGTCCAACCCAAGTTTTATGCCCAGAAATACTTTCCCACATTTTATCATCGCCAAACATTTTGCCGAAAAACCATGCGCCCACATCCGCAGAACAAATAATTGCGAATAACAGCAACATATTGCGCACACGTAATCCAACAAAATATACCGACACAACCAACAACACTAATAATGCTAAAAACACAAAGAACAACAAAGCGTGCTTTATAATATCTGTGCGTTTTGCATGGAACATACAATTTAACATTTCATAAATCATACCGATTCCAACAAATACGCCAATCCAGCGAACAGCACGAATTCCAAAATGTTCCAATATTCCGGCGATACATACAATAACCAATATACCAACCGCCACCAACACACGTTTTAATGTTTCAGACATAATTATTTACCTTTGTTTTTTCCTGAATAATCCTTCTTTTTTCCGCCACCAAATCTGCGATTGCGATTTGAAAATTCATCCAAAACATGTTGCCATAATTTTTCATCGCGTACCAAATCAGGCCAATGTTCTGGAACAAATAACAATTCTGCATATGCCAATTTCCATAACAAGAAATTAGAAATTCTGCATTCATTACTGGTGCGAACCATTAAATCAATTGGCAACAAGTCCCCAGTATCCATAAATGTTTCAAAACTCTCGCACGATACACGTTCCCCGTTGTCTATTGCCGCATTTACTGCACGCACAATTTCATCTTGCCCACCGTAATTCAAAGCAAACACAACGGTTCCACCTGTATTTTCTGCGGACTTTTCTTCCAATTCATCACACAATTTTGCCAGTTTTTTTGGAAGTCTATCGCGTGACCCAATAACGCGATAACGTAAATTATGTTCCAACGCATGTTTTAGATTTTTATTTAATTCAGTATAGAACAAATCCATCAAAAAATTGACTTCTTCTTCACTACGATTCCAATTTTCTGTTGAAAAAATGAAAAAAGTAATTGTGGTCACGCCTTTTTTTATAAACCAATCAACCATATTTTCAAAATTTGCGATACCGGCCTGATGCCCCATCAATGGTGGCAATCCGCGATTTTCAGCCCACCGACGATTTCCATCGCAAATAAACGCGATGTGTTGTGGGATTTTTTTTGATGTCGTATCGACGTCTTTTTTATTTTTTTTGAAGAATTTGAACATGTTTGCCACCTTTGTTATAAAATGTGAAGTTTTATAATTTTAAAATTTTTACACAGACATGATGTCTGCTTCTTTTTTCTTTTGCATTGCATCAACTTCGCTACCACGTGCATCAAAGACCTTTTGAATATCTTCTTCATAACGGCGTTGATCATCTTCGCTGATTTCTTTATCGGTCACCGCGCGTTTAATTTTGCTCATTGCATCTTGGCGAATATTGCGCATAGAAATTTTTGCTTCTTCGGCATATTTACCGGCAACTTTGGTTAATTCTTTACGGCGTTCTTCTGTTAATGGCGGCATATTTACACGAATAACCGCACCCGCCGTCATTGGATTTACACCCAATCCAGAATCACGAATTGCTTTTTCAACCGCACCGGCGTTATTCATATCCCACACCGTCACATTTAATGTTTGTGTGTCAGGCGCAGAAACAGTCGCAACCTGATTAAGAGGCATATCGGAACCATATACCGGCACACGCACACCGTCCAAAAGGTGCACAGACGCACGACCTGTACGCAATCCGGCAAATTCATTTTGTAAAACTTCTAATGTTTGTGCTGTTTTTTGTTCGACCTCGGTCTTTAAAATTTGATAATCCATAAAGTTCTCCTTATATCTAAAAACACATTAGCAAAAATATTTGACATTTGGCAAGAAGAAATATAGAATATGGTTTGCTTATGTGGGGTTGTAGCTCAGTTGGTAGAGCACTTGCATGGCATGCAAGGGGTCGTCAGTTCGAGTCTGATCAGCTCCACCACGAATTTTCGTTATTGCGCGCACCGCGCACAATTAAGAAAATTGAGTGTCTCGGCGTAGCCCATCAAATTCTTGGATAATTTTTTAAAATTTTAAGAACGGCGAAGACGGACCCGTCTCGGCGTAGCCCATCAAATTCTTGGATTGTTTTTTCAGATTTTAAGAACGGCGAAGACGGACCGCCGGGCTTTGCGCCAGCCCGCAACGTGGTAATAAATAATTCC
>JAFXVB010000035.1 GCA_017534945.1 Alphaproteobacteria bacterium
AAAGTCGTTGCATGTCCTTACTGTTGAATACAGTTTTTGGATTATGGTAAGGTTTGTTGTTCCTTCTGGATAGTTGTCTGCCTGGGCTTCGCAATATAATTGTTCAACAGATTTTGCATCTTTACCCGCCATAATCGCATCGTAATTTTCTTCGCAGGCTTCTACAAATTTTTTCGCAGCTTTGGCACCATTTATATTAACGACAGTATCTAACTTGCTTAGTTTTAATGTATCGACAATACCCGCACCAAATGTTTTTTCCAATCTTAAACCGATTCCACTGGTTGCGTCTAAATCTTCGGGTTTTTGCGCCAATGATTTACAATATGCTTTTGCGCCACTTGTCATGTTGGTATACATTTCAAATGTAAAATCGTCACATGTTTGAACTGTGGAGAATAATTTTTTTATTAAATCCAAGTTCGTGACACCGTTTGAATAATTTTCAGCCTGGGCTTCACAATATTTTCGTTCAACAGATTTTGCATCATCGCCCGACATAATTTCGTCATATTTCTTTTCGCAAGCAATAACAAAATTGACCGCCACAGACGAATTTGGCAATATAATCCTGGTGCCGGCATGATAAGAAGTCAAATTATTCAAAACCCCAGACCCAAATATCTTAACTAATTTTTTACCAACACCTTCGTCTGCGGAAAGTTCTTCTGGGGTTAACGCCCATGATAAACATTTGCTTCTTGCACCATTTGTTAATTTCGTAAATTGTTCATTTGTGAAACTTTCGCAATCACCAACCTCTGGGTATACCTGTTGTATAATTGCGGTTAAATTATCACCCTTGATACAATATTCATACCAAGTTGTTTTGGCATCTTGACCCTTTGTATCGCCAATAAATTTAGCATCATTTTTCAATGCATTGACAACATCTTCAACATCCACAGATGTTCCGTTTTCGCCCGGATCACCCTTTAACGCATCACGAATAGTATCATCATTTTTTATTGTGTATAATAAACTGCCCTGGGTATCAACATCACCATCAACCTTGACCTGTAAACTGCCTGTGGTGCTTTCCAAATCCGCAATTCTGGCTGTGTTTGTCTCTAAAGCGGTGGTTTTAGCAAACCCTTTTTCTGTTGCTGCACGCGACACCATATCTTTAAATATTTCAGAATCATTCAGTGCCGTTGTCACACTGTCCGCAGAAACAACAGTTGGCGTAATACTTCTTGATAATGTTTCGGCGGCACCTGGATTTGTAGCAATTTTTGTCGCTAACTTTTCCGCGGTTATATCGTTTTTAGTGACAAATGCTATATTATTACTGCTGTCCAACAATCCACGATATTGCAATCTGGAATCAATGTTTGTGTTTAACGAATCGCTTAACGAATTTGCCTGTTGTTGAATCGAATTTAATGTTGATTGCAAAGTAGTGTTGTTAGATTGCAAAGTTGACACCGCATCATTAAGGTCGCTGTTATTGGATGATATACTTTGCACTTGGGCTGTGACATTGTCTATGGCATTATCTGTTTGTGATTGCGAGGATTCTAAACTATCTTGTCTGCCTTCAAGAGCTGTGCGTGCAAGTTCCAAATCGGCAATTCTTTGTTTTAATTCTTCTATTAGAGAGGAAGAAACATTATTACTGTTATTGGTTGATGTAGAAACCGGAACAATTGTTCCTTGAGAAAACTTTGATACTGCGGCACCACGATTTGCGGACGAAGACGAGGAAGATTGCGTCGATGTCGGTGTGACAGACGGTGTTATCGGTTTTGCAGAACCACCAAGACTTATTGACCCAGCGCGCACTGTTGGTTGCAATGCGACCGCCGCCGAGCAAAATATTGCACTTATGAAAGCGTAAAGCCAAGACCGTTTTGACATAGTTTTCTCCTGTTTTTTATAAAAAGAATCCTTCCTTAAATTTTACTCTAGCAAAAATGAAAATTTTCACGCAAGAGTTTTTTTAGTCTTTTTTACAGGTTTGGTCTATGATATCTGAAACATGCTGGAATAATGCGCGTTTCTGGGCAGAATTTAATGCGCATGGATCACACGAAGAACGCACTGCGCCCATTTTGCAAACAAATTTTTCGCCGTTGCATGTTCCTGTGGTGCGAACTTTTACAATGCGGTTTGCATAGTTGTGTTCCATGTTTTTATAATATTTTGGAATATTGTGTGGTTCTTTTTCCCACATATTTGTTATTTTGTCTGCTACATCACGTTGACATGTTTTTGTGGTCTGGGTACGGATTTTATCACGAAGCGTCGATTCACGATTGTTTGCCGCAATTAAAACCCAAACAACAGAAATTGTACAAAGTGTCGAAACAAGAAATAATAATACATAGTGCGCCACAGAAAATGCCGATGGAGTGTCGTATGCCATTGTGGATTCCTCCCTTTTTTTGTCTATACGACGATTGTATGTTTTTGGCAAAGTTAAAAGTAATAGGTTTGTTTTCGGCAAATATTTATATATTTTTTATGTAATTATTTGATTTTTATAGAATTTTATTGTAAAATATCATCATTGTTTATCTTGAAATACATAAGGTGATTGAAATGTTTGTGACCGAAAAATTAAAAACCTTTTCTTGGGTAAACGTTGGTAATCCGGATCATGATGATTTTGAAAGATTACAATTGGAATACAAAATCGATGAAGATAACATTATTGATATTTTGGATCCTGATGAACAGCCAAGATTAGAAATAGAAGACGATTACAAGGTTATAATTGTTCGTTTCCCAATTATCAATCGTGAAAATGACACTTTGTGGCATACAGAGCCATTATCAATTATTTATTCGCCAAACCGCGTAATTACTGTATGCAGAAAACGATGCGATTTATTGGATAAAATAAAAAAAGACGAAAAAACATCGCGCGAAGATTTTATATTAAACATTATGTTCTATATCGCAGAATCTTACTTGCGTTTGTTAAAGGAATTAAACAAACGCGTGTTGGAATCTAAAAAGGGGCTGCAACGATATATTTCTAAATACGACCTTATGGCTTTATTAGAAGTTGAAAATAGTTATACTTTGTATATGGCGGGTATAAAAGGTAATGTTTCTGTGTTGGATAAACTGGAAAAGATGCGTGGCTTTATAAAAACCGACGAAGCACAGGATTTGGCCGAAGATGTTAGAATTGAATTTGGTCAGGCAACAGAAGTCGTGACAAGTTATAGTAAAATGTTAAAATCTATCAAAGAAGCCTTTGAAAGTATTATAAATATGGAATCTAACCGATATATTAATCGGTTGACTATGTGGAATATTATTTTGGTAATCCCAACGGTGATTGTTGGTTATTATGGCATGAATGTTAGTTTACCTTTTGCCAATCATCAACATACGGCATTGGCCATATTTTTGGTTATACTTTCATTACTTGTCGGGTTCGCGTTGTTTGGGTGGTACAAGACCAGGAATTTACATTAAAATAACCGCCTAAGTGGCGGTTGTTATTTTGTTTTTACATTTTATCCGGTATAGACAACCCCATCAAATTGGTCGCCGTAATCAATGTATCACGAGCAAGCTTTGTTATATACAAACGCGTTTGTTGGGTCGCAATATCTATATCATTATGCAATATTGGACATGTATGATAAAAAGCATTTATTGATTGGCATAAATTATAAACATAATTTGCAATCATGTCTGTCGCGCGATTTTCATACGCGGCCTGAACTGTTCTGTCAAAATCCATAATTGCAATTAACAAATTGCGTTCATCTGCACAAATATTGGTGTTATTGATTTGCGCTTCGATGTTTGTGCGTTTTAACACAGAATTTAATCGCACAGCTGTATACAAAACATATGGACCTGTGCGACCTTCAAAACTCGTGACAGATTCTGGATCAAATATATAATCAGAACGCAAATCGTGCATTAAGTCATTAAATTTTAACGCCGCTATTGCAATTTGCTCTATTGTTTCATTATCCAGATTTCGGTCTGCAGCACGTGCACGCACAGCATCAATTGCAATTTGAATAATATCATCTAACTCTGCGGCATTTCCACTACGTGTTTTGAAAGGTTTGCCATCGGCGCCATTGATTGTCCCATAGCCAATATGTTCGATGTTTTTTATATCAAAAAGGCCGGCAAGTTCCGCCACACGAAACAGTTGTTCAAAATGTAAAGATTGCCTTGAATCAGTAAGATATATTATTTTGTTAGGGTTATCTGTTAACTTTCTGTAGTACACAGCCGCAATATCTGTTGCATCATACGTTGTTGCGCCACGAGAGTTATAAAACATCATTGGTGGCATCGGCGCGGTGTCTGTGTCTTTTTTTACAACTATAATTTCTGCGCCGTCGCTTTCTTGGAGTAGATTTTTTTTGCACAATAATTCTTCAACAGGTTTTGTATAAAGTGCTGCATTTTTTTCGCCTAAATCCCTGTCAAAAGGCAAAATATTTAATTTTGCAATTGTGTCATGCATGCACTTTAATGATATAGGCATAAAGATGTTATATAACGCATTATATCCCGCATGTCCATGTTGCAGGTCGGCGGTGATATTTTGCGCCTCTTCCATAAAGACGCTATCTTGTTTTGCCAATGCCGCAGCCTGGGGATAAAAAGTATTTAATTCTTTTATATCAAAAGTATACGCAGATGTATCCATAGAAGGGTCAAAATCATCTTGAAAAAAAGGCCAGTCTGGATGAATCTTTTTTATCCATGCAATAACAAACCCCATGGATCGTCCCCAATCCCCCATATGGTTATAGGAAATTGTTTTATGCCCCATGAAACGAAAAATTCTGTTTAATGTATCACCAACAATAGTTGTGCGTAAATGTCCAATGTGTAATGATTTAGCAACATTATACGCACCATAATCCATATCGATTACCAACGGTTGTTCTGCCTTTTGTGGTTGTGGCACAGACGCATTATTCAATATAAAATCATCGCGAATTTTAATATTTATAAAACCGGGGCCGGCAATACTTGCAGATTCAACAAAATCCAGTTCTTGAATTTTTGGCAAAATTTCGTTTGCAAGTTCACGCGGATTTTTATGCGCCAGCTTTGCACCAACCATCGCCGCATTTGTTGAAAAATCACCAAACTCACGATTTCTTGGAATTTCCAAATTTGCATTAAATCCCAGTTTTTCGTTAATAGCATTAGATACATGTTTATACAAATTCATTTGTAAATTCTCTTCTTTTTATGATTGATTTATATGGTTAAACAGGTAAAACAACGCGAACTTTTAAACCGCCCATGTCGCTATTTTCCAAGAACAGTTGCCCACCATGATTTTCAATTGCAGTCTGTGCAATAGACAACCCTAAACCTGTTCCGCCGGTTTTGTCGCCACGCGCCGCATCCAAACGCACAAAAGGACGTAATGCATCGGCCTTGCGGTCATCGGGGATTCCGGGGCCATCATCTTCAATGATAACCTCTATGGATTCATCCATATCGCGTTCTGTGATTTTTATTTTCTTTTTTGCATATCGTGCGGCGTTTTCAATAATATTGCTGAACGCGCGCGTTAACGCCATTGGGCGAGCATAAAATTGCACAGGATTATCCGGTAAATTTAATTCTATTTTTTTGTCGGGTGCCGCATCACGCGCAATGCGCGTAAGTGTTGCCGGCAACTCTGTCGCCTGCTCTATTTCTGGGGTTTCGCCACGCGCAAACGCTAAATAACCATTAACCATTTCGGTCATACGGTCAATATCGGCAAGCAATACTTCTTTGGTTGCATCACCTGTTTCAACCGCCAAACGCATCCGCGTAAGTGGCGCTTTCAAGTCATGACTGACCGCGTTTAACATATCTGTACGCGTGCGATTATATCGATCAATACGTTCCTTCATTGTAATCATAGATGCCGCCGCGTTACGAATTTCCAATGAACCACTGGGTTTAAATCCAGGTGCATCCAGACCGCGTCCAAAACGATTGGCAGCCTTGGAAATACGACGAATACTGCGCGAGTGCAATATTATAAATGGAGATATAAGGATGGATACTATTAAAATAGAACCAATAAGCCATATAATAAACACTTCGGTACTGGTTGAATAAATACGATGCAATGATGTTCCAAATGTTGCAATTTTGTTGTTTTTTGTTGGAACATCAATAAAAACCAGTCGTTCGCCTTTATCAATATAAATATCAGCCGGACGTTTCAATTGGCTTTGTAAATTTTTTGCCAATTTTCCAGCAATCAAAGAATCATTATCATTTTTTGCCGGTCGGTTTAATTTTGAATTGATAGAAACGTTTACACCAATATTGCCAGCCATAGATTTAGCCACAGACACATTGTCATCGTCGATGAAATTCATCATTGTTGTAATTTCTGCAGAAAGCCCGCGCGCCAAAGTATTATGAACACGCGCCCAGTGATTGCCAAAGAAAAAGTCGGCAATAATAACCTGGGTTATTATCAATGGAACCAGCACCATTAAAATCGTGCGGCCTAAAAAACTTCTTGGTATCAATCGCATTTTTTTACCGTTTTTCTGTTGCCGGGATTGGAATTAATTTATATCCACGCCCCCGAATAGTTATTATATCCAAGCCTGATAATACACTATTTATTTTAGTTCGCAAGCGTTTTGCGACCATAGGCGCCGCCGCAACAATATTACCCATAGGACTTGTTAAATTGTGTAGCAACCGTTTTTCTTCGTTAGAGAGCGCAAAAAGCCGCCCTTTTTCGTCGTTTTTATGCTTTATAAAAAATTCATTGTCCGCAAATATCAGGCCGTTTGGCATGTTTTGTGGTGTGTTTGGGGTTTGTTTTATTATATTTTGCAATCTTAATACCAATTCTTTTAATTGAAATGGTTTTGCAAGATAATCATTTGCCCCCCCAGACAGTCCATCAATTGCATGTTCCGCCCCAGATAACGCAGTCAGCATTATAACAGGCGTTGTGTTTCCAGAATCCCTTAAACATTTTAAAAAAGTAAGTCCATCCATACCGCCCATCATGCGATCTAATACAATTGCATCAACGGAAAGTTTTGATAAAATTTCGCCAGCTTGTTCAGCCGAATTCGCGGTTATCACAAAAAAATCGTATTGTTGCAAACCGCGATTCAGGCTTTTTGTTAATGTATCATCGTCATCAATAACAAGAATTGTTTTATTCATATTTTGTTACATAGGTTCCACAGCGTATTCGCCCGGTTGAATTGTTAAACTGGAATCAGATCCGTCTGTATTATTCAATCCACGTGATGTGGTGCGAAAATTCATTCCACGATTAGAATATTCTGTTTTGAATAACGCGTATCCTGTACCGCCGCCGGATGTCGAACCTTGGGTTCCAATTGAATAATAACCACCCAAAATACCGTAGTCTAAATCAATATAGTCCAGGTTAATAAGCATTGATAAACTGGTGTTGCCGTCACTGGTCATATTGCAAGAAAATTCACGATTTGCCAATGTCGCCTGAGAATTTACAGGGATAACAACATCCATGACCGTTTGTTCGCAACGGCGATCCACGCCATTAACCAACACAGTATATGTCATGCCTATTGTTGCACGCGATAAACCAGTAGATAAATTTACCTGGGAAATTGATGCTTTTGGAATTTTAACAATCGCATTGGCAATACCGCTGCGTACAGGGAAAGAAATGCCAGATTGTAAGCAATCGCGCGAAAATGGGTCGGCCTCACAAATATATAATCTTGAATAACCGTTCATCATGAACATTGTACTTAAACTATTAAACAAGAAATTACGCGTTATACGGTCGTTTAACTTTGTACAATTAAAGTTTCTACAAATAACCATTGGACGTTCGCCAAAACCAACCCCTGGATGCCGGCATGCTTCGGCATCACGAACATCGACGATATTTTGATCAAAATTAAAGTCATCGTCTTGACGCATAAATTCTGATTCTGGGATAAAATTTTGGTCGTCCGGATACGCATAATATGATGCCACAGGTGTTTCTGTGTATATTGTTTGAAAGCCTTGAACAAATGTATCCGCCATCGCAGATTGCGCGCAAATCAAGGCAAAAGAGAGCATAAAACTGGTTTTATACATGGTGTCTTCCTTATTCCTTTGATTCAAGTTTAGACTTTTTTTATATACTATGTCAAAGCAAAAAATATTTTTATTGAAAATTTAATTCGATTTGTATTATAAGTATGTATGCAAATATAAAAATAACTTTATTTAGGAAGGTGTAAAAAATGGTTGATGTCATTATTACTGGCGAAGGCGGAAAATTGCATGCTGTTTATCATAAATCAGATACGCCGGGCGCACCGGTTGCGGTTGTGTTATCTGGAAACCCGCGTCAAAAATGTCATATGAACGACCGCGTATCGTATGCAATGTTTCGTGCGTTTATGGATATTGGTTTTTCTGTGGTACGCTTTAATTATCGTGGTGTTAATGATTCCGAAGGTTCAATTGGAACGGCATCCGAAAATATGTTGGATATTGCGACTGTGATTGATTGGATTCAAAATAAAAATGAAGACAGTGATCGTATTTGGTTGGCAGGCAACCAAATGGGTGCATGGTATGTATTACAGGCAATGATGCGTCGTCCAGAAATTTCTGGATTTGTATTAGTTTCCCCAGATACGACTGTTTCTGATTACCAGTTTTTATCGCCACGTCCAAATCGCGGATTATTATTACAAGGTGCCGCCGAAGGCGAAGATGCAAAAACATTTGGCAATCATTTGACTCATGTTTTGAAAAAACAAGCAGAAATCGATTTGGAAACAATTTATGTAAAAAATGCCGATGCGGCATATTCTGCGCCGGCTGATTTACGTCAAATGTACAACGATTTCAAGGCTTATGTTGGTCGCGAAGATACGGAAATGAAATTGTTATAAGGTTTTTAATATGGACACAAACAATCGATTTCTTGACCCAAATATTCCGGACGAATTGGCAACTTCTATTCGTCCAAAAACATTAGCTGATTTTATTGGTCATGAATCGTTAAAACAAAATTTGTCTGTCTTTATTGCGGGCGCAAAATCCAGAGCCGAAGCAATGGACCACGTGTTGTTATATGGGCCACCGGGGTTGGGCAAAACCACATTGGCGCACATTGTTGCAAATGAATTAGGAACTAATTTTCGCGCAACTTCGGCACCTATGCTTACCAAACAAGGTGATTTGGCCGCAATACTTACGGCCTTGGAACCTATGGATGTTTTGTTTATTGATGAAATTCATCGTTTACCAACAGCTATTGAAGAAGTTTTGTATTCTGCAATGGAAGATTTTAAGTTGGATATAATGCTGGGCGAAGGACCGTCCGCAAAAAGTGTCCGCATAGATTTGCCACCATTTACATTGGTTGGCGCAACAACGCGTACGGGGTTGTTGTCTAATCCTTTGCGGGAAAGGTTTGGTATTGATTTAAGACTTTCATTTTATTCGCCAAATGATTTGGCAAAAATTATCATGCGCAGTGCAAATATTCTTGGCACACCAATTGATGAAGACGGTGCGATAATGTTGGCACGCAGCGCACGCGGAACACCACGTATTGCCAATCGATTATTAAAACGTGCGCGTGATTTTGCGGCGGCATTAAATGCAAAAATAATTACAGCCGATACTATAAAAACCACCCTATTCCAATTACATATTGATGCATCTGGTTTGGATTCTGTGGATCGCGATTATATGATGACAATTATCAATCATTATGCCGGCGGACCGGTTGGAATTGATAATTTGGCGGCCGCATTATCAGAACCAGCCGACACAATCGAAGATGTAATTGAACCGTATTTGATGCAACTTGGGTTTATTCAACGTACACCACGTGGTCGTATTGTGACTGACATGGGATATCAACATCTGGGTTTAGAAAAATGATAAAAAATATGTTGATTTCCTTTGTAACGATAATTGTTTTAGCCGGCTGTGCCGGAACATCGACATATAATTATAAAACCAGTACAAAACCATATACAATTGACGGAAAAACTTATTATCCTATGGCAAGTGCGGGTGGTTTTACAGAAACGGGTCGTGCATCTTGGTATGGCCCGGATTTTCATGGCAAAAAGACCGCCAGTGGCGAAACATATAACAAATATGCATTTACAGCAGCGCACAAAACTTTGCCGTTTGGAACGCGCGTTAATGTAAAAAATTTAGACAACGGTTTGTCTACGGTCGTTGTAATAAATGATCGCGGGCCATTTAAATCCGGCCGTATAATTGATTTGTCTTATTCTGCGGCACAAAAAATTAGTATGATTGGAACCGGAACAGCACGTGTTAAAATCAGCGCAATTGGAAGTGTTGCGAATTCTTCGGTTAATACAAACAAATCTGGTGTGACATCTGGAAAATATTATGTTCAAGTTGGGACATATTCTGTGGCGGATAACGCAACCCGGGCCGGCAACAACATTATCAATATGGGATATCAAAAAGTTGTAAAGAAAACAAATGGCAAATATGTTGTAATGGCGGGGCCATTTTCTTCGCGAACAAATGCCACAACAGTGCGCGACAAATTGCGAAAAACATATTCTGGGGCTTTTATAGTGGAGTAATAAATGTCATACAAAACACATAAATTTAAATTTCAAATTGCATATGCAGACACAGATGCCGGTGGAATTGCATATCATGCACGATTTATAGAAATGGCAGAACGTGCGCGTATGGATTGGTCGCGTGGTATAAAGTATCCGGATAACGACCTGGGGTTTGTGGTGCGGCAATTGGATATAAAATACAGTATACCTTTATTAGTTGGTGATGATATTATAATTGAAACGACCCCGATATCGGTTGGTGCCGCTTCTGTTAAAATCGAACAAAAATTTTTACGTAGGGGGGATATTTGTGCTATAATGCACATAACAATTGCATATCTTGGTCGTAATATGCGGCCACAGGCAATTCCAGAATCAATTGTGAGATTTTTTGAATAAATAACATAAAAAAGGAAGGAAAAAATGACGAATAATTTTTCATTGTTACACCTGTTTACAGGTGATTTGATGACTTTGTTTGTATCAATTGTTTTGGTTGTATTAAGTGTTTTGTCTTGGGCGGTTATTATTGAAAAATACCGCGTGTGGAAAATGGTTAAAAATAATCCGGTAAAAATAAAACCGGGCGACAACTTGGACACAATTGTTGATAAACTGATTCGTCCTTTTGATAAAAATTTGTGGTTTTTGTCGATGGTATCTTATGTTTCGCCTTTTATTGGTTTGTTTGGAACCGTATGGGGTGTGATGGATTCTTTTGCATCAATTGGTGTAAATCAATCGGTCAGTATTGGTGTTATTGCGCCGGGTTTGGCGACCGCATTGGGCACAACCGCACTTGGGTTAATTGCGGCAATTCCTGCGGCAATTGCGTATCAATATTATGCCAAACGCGCAGATGATTTATACAACCGTTTAGATGAAAGTCGTACAGAATTAAAATCACAAAAATAAAGGTATATATATGCAAAGAAGATTACGTCGTTTTGATGCTGGAATTTCTTTGACGCCGATGATTGATGTTATGACGACATTGTTGGCGGTGTTTATGGTGACAACCCCAATGATGACATCTGGTATTGATTTGGATTTGCCACGCGCAGGACATTCTGCGATGACAGGAAATGACCATGCAATTCAAATCAGTGTAGATTCATCTGGGCGTTATTATTTGGCACATGATGCGATGCCGTTGGACGATGTCGTGCGGCGCGCCGCGGCCATGCGTACAGAAAATCCAAATTTAACAGTGATGATAAGTGGCGATAGTCGCGCTGACTATGGCGCGGTTATGCGTGCAATGGGACGGTTAAAAGATGCTGGTTTTCAAAAAGTTGGCCTTAGGACACAAATCGATAATAAATAACATATGAAAAATAAAGCAAAACAATTTTATAGTGAAAATATTTTGATGTCTGTGGCCGGACATTTGTTGTTGATTGCAATTATGATAACATCAATTGTTGTCTTTGTTGAACGCGCTGAAATGGTGACGCCGGATCGTGTTCAAATTACAGAAATCGATTTAAGTAATGTAAAAATTACTGGAAACGACACAAAGTTATATAATACCGATGCACAAACTTTAAAATCAAACGAAACACAAAAAATCGACTCAAAACCTGCGCCAATACCGGAACCTGTTGCCGATAAAAATGACAAAATAACAGACAGTTTTGTAGACGATGATGTCAAGACCAAGCCCAAAGAACCCGCGACACAGAATAAAAACGATACAAAAAACAATACAAATGCCCCAAAAAAGAAAACAGTTATTCGTGTTAATCGCGAGGTTTTATCACTGGACAGAACGCTTACTGTGTCTGTGGTTGACGCGTTGCGTGTTGCGATGACGCGGTGTTGGACAATTGATACAAATCGCCCAGGACTCGCCGATATTCGTGCGGTTGCACATTTAAAGATGCGACCCAATGGAACCGTTGCAGATGTTTGGTTTGAAAGCGCGGCGCGTGCCGAAACCGACCCAGACTTTGCCTATGTGCTGGACACTATTCGTGCGGCAATACACACATGTGAACCCTTATCTATGTTGCCACGCAACGAATATAAAAATTGGGAAAGCATACAACTTACATTTTATCCAATTTCTGGACGTGTTATGTAGGGTATTTTTGACAACCTGTCAAATTTTTTTGTTGATTTTTTTGTTATTTTTTTATTTGCAAGTGTGCGTATAAATGTTCTACACTCTTCTTATAAAGAGAAGGAATGAGGTTTTTATCACGTGTTTTTCGTGGGATATTACTTACCGCAACATTAGTGTTTGCGGGCGTTTCACCATCATTTGCCATAGACCCCCGGGAAGAATGTTTAGCAAATGGTTTTTACTGGGTTGAAAATCAGTGTTGTTGGTTATATTACCGTGATGAAAAGGATGAACTTGTTTGTATTAATGGTGATAATTGGGATAAATTTGAAGGATTAAAAGATTGTGATCCCGCAGCCGGATATATTGATAGTGAAGGAACACCCCACTGTTGTCCAGAAGGAACCGAACCTAATTCTGAAACACATCGATGCGAATGTAAAGATGGTGGTTTTTTAGATCCAAGAACAGGAAAATGTTTGTTGTTATATGCAAAAATTTCTAACTTTTGTGAATTTTGGAATAACCACTTTAAGGTTGGGTATTTTCTAAATTATTTGCTTGGTGGTAGTAACGGTGGTTTACAAAATTATAAGTCTAAATATACCTGTGAAGAAGTTATTGATGCGATTCCAAATAATGAGGGTGGCAATTTGCTGGTTTGGAATGAACGCGCATGCCGGTGTTCGTGTAAAAACCCTGTTCTGACCTTTAATCCAGGTGCGGCGGATGCCTGTGCAGACGGCGACACTGCACAATGCGACAATATTTGTGTTGATTTAATGGATGATAACAATCCTTGTCCAATGGGCCAGCAGTCTTATTATGTTGACGGCAAATGGCAATGTTGTATATTTTATGATCCAGATAGCGGAAAATGCATAGAGACCGATGCAGAATGGCGGCAATATGTGACTGAGATACTGGGGTTTGAAAGCGGCGGTGGCTATATTGGTCCAGACGGATTACCAATTGAGTGTCCTGTTGGTAAACAAGAAGACAGCGATTTTTTTGTTACCGTATATCGATCAACAGGAAGATGCATATGTTTAAACGATAATAATAACGGAACAACATCTTTTGGTTTTTTTGATACAACCACAGGAACATGCAAGGATCAGTATCAACTGAATACAGAATATGGCGTTATTGACCCCAGTACAGTATCATCGTATCCAGGTGTGTTGTATACTAACAGTAATTGGGGCAATGTGATAAACTTGCAAGTTATTACCCCCCAAGATGCAATTACCGATGTTGGACCTAATATGGCATCGAATTCTGGATTTCTGGATACATTTCTACATACAGTTTTTGATACAAATGGAACATATGATTATACCGATGCACCTTTGTCAAGCATGTTAAACGCGAATTATATTGCCACAGACCTTTATTCCTATGGTCATACTGTTACCGCAAGACGTTTGGCAAAGATAACATTTTCTGGGAATGGTGGAACGCCCGTTTCACAGTCAAAACGGATGTTCGTTGTTGACGGGACATATTCTGATATGCCGGTAACACCAACACGCCCCGGTTATAATTTTGCCTATTGGTATAACACTGCAAACCCGACCGGAGGAACTCAGTTCGATCCGTTTGCCATGCAGGGCGATGCGACATATTATGCGCGATGGACACCACATACTTATAAAATTCGTTTTAACAATACTGGGTGTGGTGGAACCACAGGTGGATCTATGGCCGATCAAAATATGACGTATGGGACACCGGCTAATTTGAACACAAATGGATTTACATGCACAGGAGGAAACGGCTATCTGTTCCAAGGATGGGCAACATCAAGTGGTGGCAACGTAGTATATCAACCTGGGGCACAGGTGAATAATTTAACAACAACACAAAACGGAACGTATAATTTGTATGCCGTGTGGGTTGCGGACAATCCAACAAATATCACGGTAACATTGGATTTGAACGGCTCAGCAAGTGGCAGTTGCAGTGCCGGCGCCCATACAATCAGTTATGGCAACAGTTATACATTGCCCAGTTGGGACAGCAGTTCATGCAATATAACAAATGGAGTTAAAGTTTTTGTAGGATGGACCGAAACTGCGCCTTCGTCATCCAATAATTATCTGGACTCTGGTTCTGTTATGGTCACCCCGGGTGGCTTTCCTCTTTATAATTTAACAACTAATAAAACTTACTATGCAGTATGGCGAACGCCGACATGTGGCGGTAGTAATGTAGCATCTGCAACACCGGTAACCGCATCTTATAATTTTCCAAAATGTGATTTTACATGTGAATCCGGTTATGGAACATCGGGGGTAAAAACCGGGGCCAACGCAGGAGATACAAGTGTCACTTATAATTGCGAAAACAGTTGTTATCAAATGACTTTGGATAGCACAACAAATGGCGGCAGTGGCGGTCCCGCGTCCATATATATGTATTACAATAGTGAAGACGGCAGTGATAAACATTGCAAGGTTTATAGCGACAGCGGTTGCACAAATGAAATACAACATTTACCAAGTTACCCAACGAAAACGAACGCGACATTTGCTTCCTATTATAATAGTACAGGCAGTATTGCACATTATGATGACGATGATTTTTGGGAAATCAAGTACGGGTGCAATCATATAAACTACTCTGGATTTTTTTATCCAAAAAACAAAACGTTTGTAGCGAGATATGCGTGTAATGAGGGGTATTGCGCCGGATGCGAGATTAATGGCAATTACATCAGTAATATGATTTCAGGAGCATGTAATGCCGCATCAACGACAACCGTTTCGTTTAATTCGACCACAAATGGTGGAACAGGTGGACCGACAGGAACCGTGACCGCAACATATGGCGTTGCAATGCCGGACATAAATTCCAATCCAGCGGTGACATTGGCGGCACCGACACCACCGTCCTTGCACAGATTTAGTGGTTTTTATAACTCTGCCAGTGGTTCAACCGGATATTATGGTTCTGCAAACCCTTTACAAAGTGGTGCACGTTGGGACAAAACAAATAGTACATATACACTGTATGCAAAATATGAAAGATGCGGAGGGGTTCTTAACTATAGCACTCTCACAAACTCAGGATATTCAACCTATAACGATAAAAGCGGTTATATTAGCACTGAGCCAGGGGGCAATAATTATAGTTCTTATAATATTTTGACTTATAGTGCCGCGGGATTTTCTGTGCCATCGGGCAGTCCGGCCCCAACATTTGATCATTGGCAGTGTTCTTTAAGTGGCTATGGATCTTGTAATGGATCTTTGGCGAATGTGACATCGACGAATTTATGTGGCTCATTTAATCCGGGTACAACCAGTTCAGCAGATTTTACACGTTTGTTGGATGATGCACTTTGCCGCGGTACGGTATGCATGAACGCATGTTGGAAATATAATATTACATACGATTTAAATGATACAACTGCGGTGCCTGCAACACATGCAACAAACGCTTCGGCACATCCAAACGATTATACAAATTGCGATGGCGCAACGATTGGCGGAACAGCCGCCGCCGACAAACCAACCCGCACCGGATATGATTTTGCAGGTTGGTGCACCAGTGATGTTGGAACTACTTGCTATACAAATGGTTCTTGTTGCTCTATGACACAAACTATCAATGTTGATGACACGGGCCACAAAAATTATTATGCAAAATGGTCACAAAATTCTGTAAGTTGTAATGCCGGATATTACTTGCCAGCAAATTCAACCAGTTCCAGTGATTGTGCTCAATGTCGTGCAGGAAATTATTGCCTGGGCGGTGCATTTAGTTTGGGTGCCAGTACAGCACAAGGAGAATTTTCATGTCCGGCACGTCAGCAAGATGATTTAGGAAATTCAACGGTTGCAGTTACTTCTGATGCTGGTTCCTCTGCTGTAACACAATGCTATATACATTGGTTGCCAGATAATTGCGCAGAATATATTAATAATGTGGATTATGGTGGTGGTATAAATATAACAACTGCACAGTATTCTGAACATGTGCGTGTATATGCGCAAAATGATGGCACAAATAATCAAGACGCATATCCAACCGCAAGCCGATATATCGTGCCGGCAAAATTATATTCTTTACCCGGGTACGAGGTAGACGGAGACAATTCTTATAATGGAAATAACAATTATGTTGATGTATCGAATTATCCGCCAAACACGTCTGGATATAAAGGATTATATGCTATTGTTGGCAAAAGCTGTACGGCATGCACTGGCAATAAATATGCGCGTGGTGGCGGTCAGTTAAAATGGATGGCGGCAGGAAATGTTGTCATGAATGGATACGGCAAATGCAATTCTTGTGTAAATGGGTATACTATTACCGGTAACGAAGCGACAGATCACGACAATTCAAACGATTGCAAGGTGACTTGCGGTCCTGGTAGAGCTGTACAAACAGCAAATGCAGCCTGTACAGCGGTTGGTGTAACCCATTGGGCGCCAGGGGGGACCGTATCACAGGGTAGCACCAGCGGCAATGTTGGAACATGTGGTCAAATAACAGGTATTGATGGTATACAAAAACAATTACAAACAACCGGCAGTGGTGTTGGGGCAAATGAAGCCGGGGATTGCGGTTTGGCATTACATATAGGTACAGATATATTAAGATTGCGTTCGTCTAAAAAAACGACACCTTCGTTGAATTTTAATTATTCAGGAAATAATGGCGCAGATTTGTTCTTAAACCTGTCAACCAATGCATCACCGATGACAAGTACTCGAAACTTTAAGATGAATTACGGCGGAACTTTGTATTATGGTTGTGATGATACAACATGCGTTGAAGACGAATAATCATCAATGAATATGATAAAAAAGTACCGTCCCACAGTATAGGAACGGTATATAAATTGCCGCTGGCCAGATTAGATATATAAGCCGGATTCTGTTCTGCCATTTAATGTCTCTTTGGTACGGCGCGAAAGGACATACCATGGTAGCAAGCATAATTAATCTGCACAATGCGTTACCGCAAAGTGTCAAGCCCCCTACCCGTTCTTTATAGCCCTGGGACCAGGCAAAGAACCTATTTGGAGTTGCTGCACATAGAGATTGCTCGTTTCATACCGAACTAAATCGGCTCGTCTCTGCTGCTCTAATCGTCGGGTCTCCCCGCGTGGCCGTTAGCCACTATGCGTCCCAATGCAGTCCGGACTTTCCTCCGCCAATTTATGACGGCTATGCTTCATCCAACTGGACCATGTGGATTTTATAGTATATTTTATGAAAAGCAAGATTTATTTTCGGCCTTTTCGCCCATATGACGTGCAGAATTCAGCGCAGTTTTCAACGCCTGCAGCGCAATTGTGCGAATTTTTGGCGCAAATGCGCGCATATTCATATTGTCGGCAACATTATCGCCAATTAATGTCGCAATATATTCCATCTGGGTCGGCGCAATTGTAAAAACTTCGCTTGTTATATCAGTAATTTTCAAGTTCTTGACGGGTTGTTCATGCATGATTTTATTCCTCTTGTTAACAAAAAATACTATAAATATCACTTGTTTATTTTTCATAACAGATTATATCATAAAGTGGCTTGACCGCAAAATATAAAATTGCTATAAATGCTGTGATAAAAAATAAGGAAAAAAGTATGAATATTATTAAATTATTACTGGGGTCTGCAAATGACAGAATTGTTAAATCTTATGATAAAACAGTATCACTAATTAATGATTTGGAACCAAAGTATCATGCAATGAGTGATGACGAATTGCGTGCACAAACAGAAATATTAAAAAAACGGTTGGCCGACGGCGAAAAAGAAAAATCTGTATTACCGGATGCATTTGCTGTTGTACGCGAAGCGGCACATCGCGCAATTGGTCTGCGCCACTTTGATGTGCAATTGATTGGCGGTATGGTATTAAGCAACGGTCAAATCGCAGAAATGAAAACCGGCGAAGGTAAAACATTGGTTGCAACACTTGCGCTGTATTTAAAAGCATTGTATGGCAAAGGTGCGCATTTGATTACTGTGAACGATTATTTGGCGGCACGTGATGCGCAATGGATGGGTCAAGTTTATAAGTTTTTAGGACTTTCCATTGGTATTATCCAGCATGACATGTCTGATGAAGAACGACGCGCCGCATATAATTGCGATATTACGTATGTGACGAATTCTGAATTGGGATTTGATTATTTGCGCGACAATATGAAATTCTTTAAAGAACAACAGGTTTTGCGTCCATTATTCTATGCAATTGTTGACGAAGTCGACAGCATTTTAATTGACGAAGCACGCACCCCATTGATTATTTCTGGGCCATCCGAAGATGTCAGTGATTTGTACAACAGTGTTGATGCGGTTGTGGCTAAATTTAGCGAAAGCGATTTCAAAAAAGACGAAAAAGACAGACATGTGACATTAACAGAAAGTGGTGTTGATACAGCAACACGTTTGTTAAAGGAATCCGGATTATTAGTTGGCGATAATTTGTATGCGGCGGAAAATGCTCAGTTGGTTATGCATATTCAACAATCTTTGTTGGCGCATCATTTGTATCAAAAAAATGTCAACTATGTTGTGCGCGGTGGTGAGGTTTTAATCGTTGATGAATTTACAGGTCGTGTTATGACCGGTCGTCGGTTTGGTCGTGGATTACATCAAGCGATAGAAGCCAAAGAACATGTTACAGTACAACCAGAAAATCAAACAGTGTCCAGTATTTCTTATCAAAACCTGTTCCGTTTATATGAAACATTGTCTGGTATGACGGGAACCGCCATGACCGAAGCGGCAGAATTTGAAGAAATTTATAAATTGCGCGTTGTGTCGATTCCAACAAATCGTCCTGTGGCACGCGTTGATCATCATGATGAAATTTATCGCAACAAGACCGAAAAATATGATGCAATTTTAAAACAAATCAAAGATTGCGTGGACAGAAAACAACCTGTGCTGGTTGGAACTGTATCAATTGAAAAATCCGAAGAGTTAGCAAATTTGGTTCGTGAAAAATTGGGACTTAATCCGGCGGTGTTAAATGCGAAACATCATGAATCCGAAGCAAAAATTGTCGCCCAAGCCGGAGCCCCCGGTGCCGTCACGATTGCAACAAATATGGCAGGACGCGGAACAGATATTAAGTTGGGCGGTAATGCCGAAGAATTGATTGCAGAATTAGATGAAAATGCACCTGAATTCGAAGCCAAGAAAAAAGAAATTTATGATACCATTGAAGCAAACAAAAAACTGGTTCTGGATGCGGGCGGTTTGTATGTTATTGGAACAGAACGGCACGAATCCCGCCGTATTGATAATCAATTACGCGGACGTTCAGGACGTCAAGGCGATCCAGGTGATTCTAAATTCTTTTTAGCATTAGATGATGATTTAATGCGCATATTTGGCGCGGCGCGTTTGGACACCATGTTGACAACACTTGGATTAAAAACAGGCGAAGCAATTACGCATCCATGGATTACAAAGGCCTTGGAAAAAGCACAAAAACGCGTCGAGGCACGTTATTTCGAAGCACGTAAAGAATTATTGAAATACGATGATGTTATGAACGAACAACGCAATGTCGTTTATAAGCAGCGTAATGATTTAATGACATCCAAAGATTTGTCACTTTTGGCACATGAAATGATTGGCGATGTTGTGGAAATGATTTGCGAAAATAATATCCCAGAAAAATCACATCCACACGATTGGAATACGACCGGTATGCATGATGCTATGTTAAGGGCATTTGCGTTGGATATTACAGATATAGAAAACTGGAAAACAGACGAAGAAATTACCGAACGCAAAGCGTATGATGCGTTATATAACTTGGCTATTCGTCGGTATAATCAACAGGCAGAAAAATACGGGCCAGAATTGATGCAAATGGCGACACGTCAAATGATGTTGGGCGCATTGGATTCTCAATGGAAACGTCATTTACAACAAATGGATTATTTGCAAATGGCAATTGGTTTACGTGGATACGCACAACGCAATCCATTATACGAATACAAACGCGAAGCGTTGGAATTATTTAGAAGCACAATTAATAATTTCAAAGTCATGTCTGTATCGTATGTATGCCGTATGGAATTAACACGCGAAGATGTAAATCAAACAGATAAAGAACGCGCCGCACATGATGCCGCATTAAATGGCGATGCAAATGTTCGCCGTAATGCACCATGTCCATGTGGATCCGGGTTAAAATATAAAAATTGTTGTGGCAAATTAAAATAACAAATCATCGGCAAAGGAAAGGATATGGGTGGTTTTGTTCATCTTCATGTGCATTCTAAAATTTCTGTAGGAAACAGCACTATATCTGTTGGTTCTAATAAAAAAGCAGGAATCTTGGTTGGTATTCCGGAATTGTGTATGGCGGACAATATGTCGGCGTGCGCTTTGACGGATACAAACATGATGTCTGGGTGCGCAGAATTATCCGATGTCATGCCGGCAAACAAATTACAACCGATTATTGGAATTGAAATATCATTAAATCAACATACCGCAGATCCCAAAGTTTTACGCGAAAATTCTTTATCAAAAATTGTGTTGTTGGCACAAAACCATGATGGTTATTTGAATTTGTGTAAATTGACACACATTATGTACATGCGACCGGATAATCACCATTTGGGCCCATATATCACTTTTGATGAATTGGAACCTTTATCAAATAATTTAATTTGTTTATCTGGCGCACATTTGGGTCCAATTGGCATGGCGATTTTACAAAATCAAAATTCTATGGCGGAAACATATGCAAAAAGATTTATATCGATGTTCGGTGATAGGTTTTATATGGAAATTCAGCGGCATGGATTGGAAGACGAAATAAAAACAGAACCCGAATTTTTGCGTATTGCTGAAAATTTTAATATCCCGATTGTTGCAACCAATGATGTTTGTTTTGCAGCACCTGAAAATTATGAAGCCGCAGATGCTTTGGGGTGTGTGTTGGGTCAAACAAAGGTTATTGATCCCAATCGTCCAAGAAAATCTTCGGAACAATATTTTAAGTCAACAGCAGAAATGACAGAGTTGTTTAGCGATTTGCCAGAAGCAATTGAAAATACAGAAATTATTGCAAACCGATGCGGCTTTATGGTTAATGTAAAAGAAAAACCTTTGCTGCCAAAGTTCGGTGATAACTTTGAAACAGAGTGTCAAATGTTGCGCGATGACACCATGAACGGGTTGGCGGCACGAATTGCAGAACATAATATCACAGATACAGCGCCATATTATGAACAGGCTGAATTTGAATTAAATGTTATTATTGGTATGGGATTTCCGGGATATTTCTTAATCGTTGCTGATTATATACAATGGTGCAAAAAAAATGATATTTTAACCGGTCCGGGACGCGGTTCGGGTGCGGGGTCTATTGTTGCGTGGGCATTGGGCATTACCCATGTTGACCCATTAAAATACGGACTATTGTTTGAAAGATTTTTGAATCCAGACCGTATTTCTATGCCGGATTTCGATGTGGACTTTGAACCAACAGGTATTGAACGCGTATTGGCATATATTTGCGATAAATACGGACATGATTCTGTGTGCCGTATTATTACATTTGGCAGTTTGCAGGCCCGCGGTGCAATTCGTGATATTGGACGCGTGTATGGAATTCCTTATTCTAAATCCGACAGGTTATCAAAACTTATTCCTGCGGATGCAAAAAAATTAAAAGAGGCGGTAGATTCGTCCCAAGAAATGCAAGAAATTTTGGCAGCAGATGCCGATATGGACAAAGTTGTTAAAATCGCCGAAGAATTAGAAGGTTCAATTCGCAACCTGGGACAACATGCGTGTGGCGTGGTTATCGGCGACCGCCCTACTACCCAGATTGCACCCGTATATCGCGATCCTTCGAACCCATTACCATCCAGTCAATATGATGGACATTATTTGGAGGCAACCGGACTTATTAAATTTGACTTTTTAGGTTTGGAAACTTTGGTTGTGTTAAAGCATGCTGTAAAATTGATTCAACAAACACGCGGGATAAATGTTGACCTGGATAAAATTCCAACCGATGATGATGTGACCATGAAATTATGGCAACGCGGACTTACCGAAGGTGTATTCCAATTCGATGCCCCGTTTGTTAAACAAACTTTGCGCAAAATGCAACCAACCAGTTTCTTGGAAATATCTGCATTAAATGCTTTGAATCGACCGGGGCCAATTGCTTTTATTCCACAGTTTATTGCGCGTATGCATGGCGAAGAAAAAATCGAATATGTTCATCCAAAGGCTGAACCAATTTTGAAGGAATCATATGGAATTATTGTATATCAAGAACAAGTGATGTTATTGACACGTGCATTGGCCAACTTTACACGCGGCGAATCCGATACTGTGCGTAAAGCAATGGGTAAAAAGAAACTGGAATTATTGGCAAAATTGGAAGTAAAATTTTTAGACGGTTGCGAAGAACAAGGAACATTAGACAGGGAAACCGCAAAAGATTTATGGGAAAAGTTTAAAGAATTCGCAAAATACGCATTTAATAAATCACATGCTATTGCTTATTCCATTGTCGCAAATCAGTGCGCGTATTTAAAGGCACATTACACACCTGAATTTTTGGCGGCATCTATGTCCAGCAATTTAAACGACACAGACCAATTGGCATTGTTTGTTGATGATGCAAAATCCAACTTTGGAATTCAAATCGTGCCACCAGATATCAATGAAAGTGAATCTTTGTTTTCTGTCAAAGACGGCAAGATTGTTTACGCATTGGCAGCAATCAAGGGTGTTGGTACCGCAGCAACCGACGCGATTATTGCAGAACGCCGCGCAAATGGTAAATTCAAGAATTTAACCGATTTTGCAAAACGTTGTGCGCCAATTATGAACAAACGAATTTTAGAAGCATTTGCCAAGGTTGGCGTGTTGGATCCTTTGGAAAAAAATCGCGCTGCAATATTTATGAACGCAGATATGATTTTATCGTATGCTTCAAAGAGCAAAGATAATTCAAATTCTTTGTCTTTGTTTGCAAACACAACCCAAGACGATGTTGTCGAAGACAGATTGCATTCTAATTTACCAAAGACAGAAAATTGGACATTTGCACAAAGATTAGAAAACGAATTATCTGCACTTGGGTTTTATATTTCTGCACACCCATTGGATCAATACAAAAATTTAATTGCACGCGAAAAATTAGTGACCAGTGTTTCACTTGCAAATATTGGCGACAGAAAACCTGTGCGTATTGCCGCAAATGTTGGTGCATATTCACGCCGCAGAACAAAGACCGGCAAAGATATGATTACGATTTCTGGAACAGACAGTTTTGGAAATATTGATGCGGTTGCGTTTGGTGATGCTTCATTTGAATTGGCAAATATTTTATCAAAAGAATCTTTGGTTTTGATTTCTGGTAAATCTTCGTGTCGCGACGACAGGGTTTCTGTGTTTGTTGATTCAATCATTCCATTATCACAATGGGTTGCAAAAATCGCAAAGAAGTTGACTTTGGATGTATGGAACGGCTCTGTTTTACAAGATTTGAAAAAAACATTATCAGCATTACCAAGTGGCACAACCCGCGTTGTGTTGAATTTACATGGTGCTGATAAAATTGCAACAATGGCATTACCAGGCGGTGTTGAACTGGGCGAACATACAGCAACAGATTTATCGGCTTTGGGAATAAAGGTACAGATAGAATGATTCAAAAACATATACCTGTTTTATTAGA
>JAFXVB010000036.1 GCA_017534945.1 Alphaproteobacteria bacterium
CATCGATAACGGCTTTAACAATGTCTACTTCCTTCTTTGAACCAACAAGAGGAACTTCGATTTCTGGAAATACTTTGACACCTGCTTTCTTGCATTCGATAGCCGCAGACAAAATCGCACGTGTTTGCATTTCGCAAATTTCAGGATATGTAATCGCCAAACGGCAACCACGATGTCCCAACATAGGATTTTGTTCTTTTAATGCTTCACTGCGTGCCTTTACAAATTCGACAGATTTACCAATATGTTTTGCCAATTCTGCCATATCTTCTTCTGTATGAGGCAAGAATTCATGTAAAGGTGGATCGATTAAACGAATTGTCACTGGCAGACCGTCCATAATTTTGAACAATTCAATAAAGTCCGCCTTTTGATATGGCAATAATTTATTTAATGCCGCACGACGACCGGCTTCGTCATCAGCCAAAATCATTTCGCGCATATCTTGGATACGACTTGGGTCAAAGAACATATGTTCTGTACGCGCCAAACCGATACCTTGGGCACCGAATTCGCGTGCCTGTTTTGCATCTTTTGGTGTTTCGGCGTTTGCCTTGACTGTCAAATCTTTGATTTCATCAACCCATTGCATCAATGTTCCAAAATTACCCGTCAATTGTGCAGATACAGTTGGAACGGCCCCCTCTATAATTTCACCACGTGCGCCATCGATTGACACCCAATCGCCTTCGTGGATAACAACACCGCATGCACATGTCATTGTTTTAGATGCATAATCGATTTTGATATCGTTTGACCCAGATACGCATGGTGTTCCCATGCCGCGTGCAACCACAGCCGCGTGTGATGTCATACCACCACGTGCAGTAATCACACCTTGGGCAGCGTTCATACCGGCGATATCTTCGGGTGATGTTTCAACGCGGATTAACATAACTTTTTTACCGTCGGCCGCCCATTTTTCAGCATCTTCGGCGTTAAACACAGCCATACCCACCGCGGCACCAGGGGACGCAGGAAGTCCGGTTGCGATAACTTTTTTATCCGCCTTTGGATCCAACATTGGGTGCAACAAATGATTCAATTGATCAGCACCAACGCGCAAAATAGCCTCTTCTTTGGTCAGCAAACCTTCGTTCACCATTTCCACAGCCATACGAACAGCCGCCGCCGCAGTACGTTTACCATTACGGCATTGCAACATCCAAAGTTTTCCATGTTCGATTGTGAATTCCATATCTTGCATATCTTTGTAATGCTTTTCCAATTTTTCACGAACATCGCACAGTTCTTTATAAACATTTGGCATTGCTTCTTCCAAAGATGTGCGCCCAGAATCATCTTTGCTCATTGGTTGTGGGGTGCGAATACCCGCCACAACGTCTTCGCCTTGGGCGTTAATCAAATATTCACCATAGTATTTGTTTTCGCCAGTGGCCGGATCACGAGAGAAGCACACGCCGGTTGCAGAATCATCACCAGAATTTCCAAATACCATTGCCTGAACATTAACTGCGGTTCCCCAATCGCCAGGGATATTATTCAATTTACGATATGTGATTGCCTTTTTGGACATCCATGAACCAAACACAGCACCAATTCCCAATTTCAATTGTTCCCATGGATCCTGGGGAAATACTTTGCCAATCTCCATACCGATAGTTTTAAATTGTTCGACCAATTCTTTCAAATCGTCTGCGGTCAATTCTGTATCAACTTTATAACCTTTGGCCTCTTTCATTTCTTCTAATTTGTGTTCGAACAAATTGATGTCTGCACCCAATACAACATCACTAAACATCATGATGAAACGACGATAAGAATCGTATGCAAATCTTTCGTTCCCAGAATGTTTTGCCAATGCCTTTACCGTTTCATCGTTCAAACCCAAATTCAAAACTGTATCCATCATACCAGGCATAGAAACACGTGCACCAGAACGCACAGACACCAACAATGGGTTTTCCATATCTGCGAATTTTTTACCCATAATATCTTCGATATGTTTAACACCGGCACGCACCTGGTCCATTAAATCCGCCGGATAAGTTTGTCCGTTTTCATAATAATATGTACAAACATCGGTTGTGACCGTAAAACCCGCAGGCACCGGCAAACCAACCAAATTCATTTCGGCCAAATTCGCACCTTTGCCCCCAAGCAAATTGCGCATATCGGCACGCCCTTCGGCGGCACCATTACCGAAAGTATAAACCCATTTTTGACTCATGGTTACTCCTTTATTGTTGATTATTTTTGCCAAAAAATTATGCAAGGCGAAACACTCTTTTGCAAGTAATTTTTTGTGCAATTTTAAATTTTTTTACCGGTATTTTTTGATTCGTTTTTACCGGCTTTTTCGATTCGAAAAATATAAAAAAGACCGGCATTTGCCGGCCAAAATTATATTATTTTGTGTTTTGTGCGGCGTGATATGTAATTGTATCGGCAATTTGTTGTTTTTCTGCCATTGCCTTTTCTATCTCTGTACGCACCTCTTGACGAATACGTTCGTGTTCATCTTCAATAAAAGTATTAAGAGCATATACCAGAAACATGCTACCACCGATTAAAACTGTTGTAATTCCCAAACCGTTCGCAACACCCTTGACCGTTTTCTTGTTTTTATTCCACCAATCTTGTCTTTTTTGTTGTTGTTCAACGCGCTTTTCACAAACACCATATAATTTACCAACATTACCCTCGGGCCAAGAAAAATCGTGGCCATTTATTTCTAGACCATCAATGCCATGACCATAGTCATATTCGTATATTTTAATATTTTCACCCATATAAAATGTGTTGCCTTTTCTGGTGATTTTATATTTTTTGTTATTTTCGATTAAGTAATCAACAAATTTTAATGCTTCTGGGGTTGAATACTTTTTCCAATCGTCTGGAATTTGGATTTTTTGGGTCATACTTTCCTCCTTTTGGCACCATGTTATTTATTGTTTGCATATTGTGTCTTGGTAACCGCAATTTTATAAAGTTTTTCAATTTCTGTCGCAACAGCATCCGATAATACGGCTGTTGTTAATGTTAACACACCATCTTGGCAACTGCGTATCGAAAAATAATTGTACACATTACCGTATTCATCTTTACGAGAAATATATCTGTCAGTTATTGTGCATAAAGATTTTATTATTTCAACATGCTGAAAAGATAAAGTTCGCATATCACTTGAAACAATGCAAGAATCGCTATGATTTATCAAAAAATCAACAGCTTCTTGACGTTCTTCTTTAACGGTGCGTCTTGTTCCTTTCATTAATAACATTTCCCTAAGACTTAGCAACCACAAGTCATGCAAGAACATACATCTTCTTCAACACTAACAACTGTGACCGGGACATATTCAACAACAACAGGACGTGGTTTAACAACATAATGGTGAACAACCGGTTTTCTCACGACAATTGGTGCCGGTGTAATAACATGTGTGATTTCAGGAACCGTATAATTGCAAGAAACCTCTGTAATCACAGCACGATGTTGGGCAACCGCAGAATCCATGCGCGCACGCATTGCGGCATCATTACAATTATTTGTTGTTGTGCTGTAATATGTGGCATTTGCAGAACTTAAAATTAAACCAAACAAACAAGAGAACAGAATAATTTTTTTCATTTTTTAACCTTTTCGTTGTTCTCTCTCGCACATGTGCGAATATTATAAAATACATTTTTTATATTGCAATAAAAAAGAAAACGTCCCTATGGCAAACCGGGTAAAAAAGAAACATAATATATGGTGTCTTATGATAACACAGCCGACCCAAAAGTCTTACTTAGGGTACGGGGGTCATAAAGACCAGCAATGTCCCGATAACCATAAAGTATTGGTGGCGTTGCAATAACCGCCCGATAAACACATCTTGCTTTCACTAAATTTTCGAAAGTTAGAATAGTGGGGCGGTTTTTTTATAAAGTTTTTTGATTTACCGATTGGATTTTTTCAAATACTGGATTTATACCATTTGCACGCGCGACGCGTTGAGCGTGTAATGCGCCAGTATTTGCCAATTTGACAATTTCTTCCAATGCACTGTTATACACAATTTGGCATTTTTTATAGCCGTCATCGTTCACAATTGATATTGGGTCGGTACCATTGCCACGTGCGATTTCAATAATCTTTTTATCACCATTATAATATAAAATCCAGCTATCTGACATTTGACATACAGGTTTGAAATTCATGATACTTTTCAAATATCTGCGACGCAAAACATCATCTGGAACATCATGTCCGCCAAGTGCCACACGTTGTTGAACGCGTGCAATATTTTGTTCTGGGGATGCCAACATAACATATGAAAAGATGATTTTATATTGGGAATCACGTGCCAATTTTAAGAATTTATTATGATATGTTCCAGACAAAGTTGTTTCCCAAATAAAAGATTCACCATTGTTTAATGTATAATCCATATCATTCAATACAATACGCGCAGCATCAACCATTCCAAGGTTGCGCGCAGCGGCGACTTCGTCAGCGTTCATAAATTTTAGGTCTGGATATTTATTTAATAATTCACGCGCCAGCGTGGTTTTACCACTGCCGTTGGGACCCGCAATTAAATATAAGGTTTTCTCTACTAACATAACGCGCGATATTGTAATACAGTTTTAAATATTGTCAACATGTTTTTTTAAAAAACAAACAAAAAACCGCCCGGATGGGCGGTAAATTTCGGTTTTTATGCCCAACTGGACTTAATTCTGGCGACGACCTACTCTTCCGTGGCTTAAGCCAAAGTACCATCGGCGATACGGAGTTTCCCTGTCTGGTTCGGGATGGAACAGAGGGTGACTTCCGCTCTATAATCACCAGAATTAAATCCAGCAACATCGAAATCTTACAGCATTTCAACAATCTCTTCAAGCATAATTACCGTCTGTTATAAACAAACGATAAGATAAAAAGTCAATGGTTCGATTAGTACTGTTAAGC
>JAFXVB010000037.1 GCA_017534945.1 Alphaproteobacteria bacterium
ATAAAAATATAAATTCTAATTTTTATCTTATTTTTTTATGATTTTTGGTGCCGTTATCTTATAACTTTCATCCAAACATTTATATATCTCACGCAACCCCACCGTTCCATCCAACAACACACTTACCCAATGACCGTGACCAGTATTTGGATAGCCGGGGAAAAATCCAACCTGGTGTGTCAAGGCATCAAATGCCGTCTGATTTGGCACCTTGAAAGTCAATATATCAACGGGCGTGTCATCACCAATTTTCAGATTTTTTCGTGGAAATGTCATAACCAACCCAAACCATTTGTCATTATCATTTCGCCGAAAAACATAATAACTTGGGTTCTTGACCCACAAATGCTCTTTGGGCGCATTATATTTTTTTAACGCATACGCATTTAACTTATCTTTGATTGATGATTTTTTCATCTTATCCCCATATTTCCTTTCTATTATACCATAACAAAAGTTCGAAAATGACAATTTTTTGCCATTGTTCAAAACTAAACTTTCGAACTCGGTGAAAGTGTTAGAAAACAAAATAAAACCCGCCTTTATCGGTGGGTTTGTCTATCTTGGTTGGGATAGCTGGATTCGAACCAACACTAGCGGAGTCAGAGTCCGATGTTCTACCATTAAACTATATCCCAAATATGTGCCACATTATAAATTATAATACATGAATTGCAAATATTTTTTGTCTTTAAAAATTTTTCATGATAACATAGTTATACTAATTTAATACATTTTCAAGGATACATTATGCAAATACCAATGGATAAAATTTTAGAATTTCACAAACGCCGAACCCAATGCCATGTTGCATCACTAAATTATTTTGCCGGATTACTGGGATACAATTTTCCAAAGCATGATTATGATAAATTTATAAACCCAATTCAAATTGGATACGCATACTATAACTATGCAAATTATCATCCAAACTGCAAAATCACACAACAATACAAAGACGCGTTTCTTCATGCACACGATGAACATCATTGCACTCAACCACACCACATTGAACACTATACCAACATCCAAGAAATGAATCACAACACAATTATCGAAATGGTGTGCGATTGGTTCAGTGCAAATTTTGAACAAACGAATATCACCCATATAAATAAATTTAAATCTGTAATGGATTTTTTTGAAAAACAATTATCACAATTAAATTGGACCAAATCACAACGTGAAACAATAATTGAAACAATAAATTTTTTACAAAAAAACACAGACCCGCAAAAACTATACATGATTTGGGCTGATATAATATAATCGGGGAATTATACCTATCCAAGAAACTCCTTTTATGTGTCAAAATATATATGTGTCAAAATATAAATGTAAAGGAGTTTATAAATGAAAAAAATTTTATTTGCATTATTTGCCACGACTATATCCGCACCAGCAATTTCTTGTACAGGCATCACATTACACGCAACCGATGGTACAACTGTATCGGCACGCACAATTGATTGGGCAAAAGCGGAAACAAATAATATTTATATTGTTGTTCCACGTGGACAAGAAATGCAATCTTTATTACCCGATGGTTCACAAAACGGCGTTAAATTTACAACAAAATATGGATATGTCGCACTGGGTGCCGAACGTCCAGAATTCGCAATCGACGGGACAAATGAAACCGGATTAAATATCGGCCTATTTTATTTTCCAGACTATGGCGAATATCAAAAATATGACGAAGCCATGCGCGATATAACACTAAGCGATATGCAGGTTGTATCATGGATACTGGGAACTTTTTCCAACATTGATGAAATAAAAGCAAACATAACCAATGTTCGCATCGTTGGTGTTGAACCGGGTGCATCCACCACACATTGGCGCATAACCGAAGCATCAGGCCGCGTTGCGGTTTTGGAAATAGTGAACGGCGTTCCAACATTTCACGAAGACGAAATCGGCACAATCGCAAATTCCCCTGGATTTGATTGGCACCACACAAACCTGAACAATTATGTAAACTTGAAATCTGGCACTGCCGACCCAATGCAACTGGGGCCCGACACACTAAAATCTTTCAGTGGCGGCACAGGATTACTGGGACTGCCGGGTGATTTTTCATCCCCGTCACGTTTTGTCCGCGCCGCATTTTTCAGCAATATGACGGTACAACAACCCGACGGTCCAAACACAGTCAATCAGGCTTTTCATATATTGAATAATTTTGATGTTCCATTTGGCACCGCATTTGCAAAAGGCAAAGAACCCGTCAAAATGCCGTCTGCAACCCAATGGACAATTGCAAGCGACCTGAAAAACAAAACTGTTTATTATCACACAATGTATAATCGTGCATTGCGTAAAATAGATATGAACAACATAAACTTTGAAACTGTGCCATTTCAATGGAGTCCTTTGGATGACACGAAAAACGAGACAATAATACCGGTTCAAATCAATTCATAAATAAATTTGCGTTTTGTCTTTTCTGGGTCTATAATCACCCCCAGGAAAGACAAAAGAGATTATTATGAGTGTGATAGATTATTGCAAATACGAAGATACATTTGGTGAAAATGCCACCCCAGTGCCCAGCACAGATAAAAATTGTTCTATATTAAAATTTTTTTCAACTTTGAAATCCAATATTAAAAAACGTATTCAACAAATTGTTCATTCCCAGGAAATGTAAAAGGAGTCTATGATGACCAGAGACATTAACCCAGTAAACGTAGTTGCAACACATTCAGAAATACACAAACCATTTACAAAAGAACAGACACCTGATGGCAACATTTTATATACAGTGCAATACCAAGGTTTTTCCTTAACTCCGTCATTAACCAAACTTTTGTTAAATAAAAACAATGAAATTTTGGCATATATTGACATACAACACATTGCTCCACTTTCTGATGACGACTTAAAATCTTGGCAATGGTTTGGAATCCAGGAATGGCACCCAAAATTAATCGGTGAATTTAAACACACAATACAAACCACAGAAGGCATGCCCTTCTTTGGTGATATGTGGATTTATAATCCAGATGAAAATTTATATACATTATCATCTGGCAACTTAAGTGTACACCGCGATTGGTATAAACTTGGTGATGGTATTATCACAACCAACTATATTAATGGTATAACCAGAAGTTATAAATATAACACTCGTCCATTAACGCCAACAGGTAAAATTGAATTGTTAACAAAATACGTTTTGTATAAAGACGGCGTTATAACAAAAAAAGAATTTAATAAATATATGCGTAATGAAAAGAAAAAATTAAATCATAATGCTCATAAAGAAAAATATCAAAATGCAAAAAAACAAGTCAAAGAATTTTTAACCCGAACATTAACTGATGACAAAATGAATACAAAATAAACAAAAAGGATAGAAAATGAAAATAAAACCATTTGCCGGTGTTCGTCCACCAAAAGAATTAGCAGCCGAGGTTGCATCACGTCCATATGACGTTTTGAACTCTGTTGAGGCCAAGGCCGAGGCCGGTGAAAAATCATTACTGCACATTATTAAACCAGAAATCGATTTTGACCCTATTGCCGGCGAACATGAACAACGCACATATGACAAAGCCGTTGAAAACTTCAAATTATGGCAAAGCCGCGGTTGGTTAAAACAAGATGACCACGAAATGTATTACATCTATGCACAAACAATGGATGGTCGCACACAATACGGTTTGGTCGCTGCTGCCAACGTTGATGACTATATGTCTGGCAAAATTAAAAAACACGAATTGACACGTAAAGAAAAAGAAGATGACCGTATGATTCACGTTCGTATCCAAGATGCGAATTTGGAACCGGTGTTCTTTGCATATCCAGACGTTGATGAAATGAATAAATTGGTTTCTGATTGGATTGCAAATCACGCCCCAGAATACGATTTCGTTGCCGAAGATGGTTTCGGTCATACTTTCTGGGCAATTACCGATGATGCGGTTAATGCACGCATTACTGAAATATTCAAAAATATTCCTGCGATGTATGTTGCCGATGGTCACCACCGCACTGCGGCGGCTGCACGTGTTGGTGCTGAAAAACGTGAAAACAATCCAAATCACACTGGCGATGAAGAATACAATTATTTCTTGGCTGTGATTTTCCCAGCATCACAATTGCACGTGATTGATTACAACCGCGTTGTGAAAGATTTGAACGGACTATCACCTGAACAATTCATTGCTGAATTAGAAAAATCTTTTGAAGTACGTGATATGGGTACATCAATTTACAAACCAAACGCATTACACAACTTTGGCATGTATTTAGGTAGTCATTGGTATTCTTTGACAGCAAAGCCTGGCACATACAATGACAACGACCCAATTGGTGTTTTGGATGTGACCGTTTTGTCGAATTTAGTATTTGATAAAATATTGAACTTGGGCGATTTGCGCACATCAAACCGTATTGATTTCGTTGGTGGAATTCGGGGTCTTGGCGAATTACAAAAACGCGTTGATTCCGGTGAAATGGTTGCGGCATTTGCGTTGTATCCGGTCACAATGAATCAAATCATTAACATCGCAGATACAGGCAACATTATGCCACCAAAAACAACTTGGTTTGAACCAAAATTACGCAGTGGTTTGGTCATCCACAAATTGTCAAAATAATGCAAAGACACAAAATAAAAAAATCCGTCATAATGACGGATTTTTTTATTTTCCTAAACTCTGTATCAAGCTCGCGGCTTGCCCCATATTCATACCACCACCATCATTTGACACACCACCAATCAAGCCAGAAATCGCACCGGCGGCTTGACCTAAATTATTTCCCAAACTTGCACCAATCCCACTTAAATCAAGACCGGATTTATCGCTTTGACTTTTATCAATGCATTTACCATTTTTATACACTTTATCTTTCTCTGGACAAGTGCATTTACCGTTCTTATATGTTCCTTTGACTTTTTTACAATCTTCTTCTGTCACTTTTTCGTCATCATCGCCATTAATCAATTCATTACCAATCACACCACCAACCACACCAACACCGGCGGCAATTGTCCCATATTTTACACGATTGCGTGATGTATCTTTCGCATCATCCAATGCCTTTTTATCTTTTTCATTTCCGCGTGATGCACGATAAAGTGATGCGTATGTTCCGTTTTCAATACCATTTCCTTTGTCATCGTATAATCCCATTTTTGCACTATCCATTACAACCTGGGATTCAATGCCGGATTTCATACCTAATGC
>JAFXVB010000038.1 GCA_017534945.1 Alphaproteobacteria bacterium
AAAAGCGGTGAACTGTTGTATTGAATAAAGTGTTGATTTGCGTTTGCGAAAAATGGTATAATAAACCCAAGAGAGAATAAAAGTGAATACGAATTTAAAAAATATTTTCCGCGGTTTGTTTATTGCGACATTTATTGTGGCTGATGCTGGGGCGACAACATCTGGGGCACCACGGTCCGCTATTAATGTTGAACATGCGCGTGCAACGGGTTCTGTACCGGCACGTGCAAAATCACCTGTGGCGCAACGCAATACAGCAAATACTGCGGCACGCACAGCGCGCAATGTTATGGCACGAACAACCGTTTCACCGAATCGTTCTGTACGCGGTACTGTTGCACGCGCAACAAATATGATAAGTGATGCAGGAAATGCGATTATTCGTCGTACTTTGGGTATATCACGTGCGGCAACAAATCAAAAAGCATTTTCACGCGCGGCCACGAATACCGTGGCACGTTCTGCGATGCCAATGGGTGCATCGCGCGCGCGGGCAACGGCGGTATTCAGCGATACATCTGTGTTGGGCGAATCGTATAACAATTGTCGCCAGGCATATAACACATGTATGGATCAATTCTGTGCGGGCGCCAACGAAACATATCGCAGATGTTTTTGTAGTGATGGTTTTCGCAATCTGCGCGATAAAGAAGAAGCTTTGGACGCAGCAACAACTATGCTTTCGCAATTTGAATCAAACAATTTAAATGCGGTTGATAAAACCGCCGAAGAAGTCAATGCGATGTATTCTGCAACAGCGGGCGAAATGGCAATAAAAAAAGATACATCTGCATCGGCGGCATTGTTGAATGATATCGGCGATTTACTGTCTGGGAAAAAGAAGGCAAGTGATGCACAAAAAAGCACAACTATGACTTCGCTTACGGGGTTGTCTGTTGATTTTTCGGCGGATTTGGGTGATATTTGGGGATCAACCAGTGCGAGTACCCTGTTTAACGATAATTCTGCCAAAGATTTATCACAGTTAGAAGGAACGGAATTATATAACCAAGCACATACACAATGCATGCAATTAATTGGCAATACTTGCGAGGCGGGCGCGGTTAAAAACATGACCAAAAGCGCATACAGCATTTTAATTACCCAGGATTGTAATGCATATCAAAAGAAATTAGACCAAAAAACAGAACAGGTGAAAACCACTGTACGGACGGCTGAAAAATATCTGCGCGAGGCCAGATTAGAAGAATATCGTGCGCACAACTCTAATGATGTTAATGAATGTATGGATAAAGTTGAACAGGCAATTTTACACCCGATGGCGTGTGGCGCAAATTATGAAAAATGTATGGACCCAACCGGCGTTTATATCAATTCAACAACGGGTGAGCCGATTTATTCTGCGCGTTTGTTTAAATTAAATGAATTGATTGTCTTGGACGGCGATATATCAGGCGATGTGTTGGCGCAAAACCCTGCATTTAATAAATCTTTGGACGATATGCGCAAACATGCAGAAAGTGCGTTGGATACATGTCGTACCAAGGCCGAGGCCGTATGGACAGAATTTAAACGCAATGCTTTGATTAAAATTTCCCAGGCCCAAGACGAAAAAATTGAAGAAGTTAAGATGTCTTGCGTTAACACTATGAAGGAATGTTATGATGCACAAAGTGGTGCGTTAAAAGATTTTGACGACACAACAGCCCAGGCGGCGGGCGGTTTGGCAGCGCGTGCGGCAAAATCTATGTGCGCAGATAAAGTTTTGGCATGTGCAACATTGTATGGCGACCCAGACGACCCAAAATCAAACGAAGGATGCGTAATTGATCCAAAAACAAATCGTGTGACTGTGGCGGCGGGTAAGAAGTGTGGTTTAACATCATTGATGAACTTTGTAAATGCGGTTGACGACACCCGTATTGCCGAAGGCTGTGGCGAAGGTATTGAAAATTATTTAAAAGAATTATGCACGCCAACCGTTGGCGATGAGGGTTATCCATGGAATTGTCGTTTGCGTGAGTTTGGAGATGCTTTGGATGCTGATTCTTTTGCATCGACCACATGGGTGCATAAGACAGCCACCGCAGATTCACCTTTGACTTTGACGGATTTGGTTGTGAATTATACATTGGAAAATTGTGGTGAAAGACAACCAGATGGAACATATAAGTTGGAAGAAGTAAGAACCAAGAACGAAGTGGTTAAAAAATTGCGAGAAATTAAGGATTCGTTAAGTGAAACATTTGCTTTAAAGTGTGCCGAAAAGGACGGCTATTGGAACAGTACAGAAACAAAGACCGCGACACGAACATACAATGCTTCTAATCTATTAAAAGGTTTTTATAGCGAAGTTTTTGGTGGCGAAACTGATTCTGGTCGGGCGCGTTCTTTGGGAACATGTTATGAAAACACCACAATGACAAAGTGTTTGGCATATAATTCCGATGGCGATAAAAATGGCGACATGGCAAGTTATGATTCTGCGAAAGATGAATGCGTATTCAAAGATGCATGGTATGAACAACAGTGCGCATTATTAGGTAGTGGATATTTCGAAAACGGAGTGTGTTATGTTACAGGTAAATAGTAAATTTTTCAAAAAATTCATTGTTATTATATGCCTGAACATGATTGTTTCTGGTGCTGGTTTTGCAGGTAGTTCTAATCCTACACAAATAAAACAAGGTTGGTCAACAAAAGACAGTAATCTTACTTGGGGAATTAGTGATTATTTGTTGTCGGGTTGTTCTGATCCAAACAGTTTGTCGGCAAATTGTCGTGGAACATACAGCGATCAAGGTGCCATTGTTGTAAATATGGCACGCAAATTTAATGATCGTGGGGGATTATTTTGTCCAACCCAGATTCAATTTGGAAACACGAATAATCAATCAAAGATTTGGGTAAATTTATACACACCAACAAATGCTGCTGATTGTAAATGGCTTTGTATCGATGGTTATAAGGGAACCGATTGCGCTGAAACGGATTCTGGTGAAGATGTGGGGACAACATCTTTGAAATTACTAAAGAAAGGCGATGTGCGTTTATCAGGTGGCAGCGATTATCGTATTAGTTCAACAATTGATATATTTGATAAATCAGAACAAACCAGTGCCAGTAGTGAACGCGGTGCATGGATACATGTTTTGGCAATATTAAAATATTTGGACCATGGTGTTTTGGTTGGACATTTATGGGTTTATGGAACACGTGATTGGAATGGTGGTAGTATCAATTCTTGGGTGACAAGGGTGCATGGCGAAACCAATAATGGCAGAGAAAGAATTTTGTGTGATAAAGGTTATAAAGTAAATTCTGCAAAAACGGATTGCGAATTGATTAATCCAAACGCGGCACCAAAAACGATGTGTTCTGGGTGGACAGAGGATGAATATAAAGCACATCAAACAGAATTTGAATATAAAAAGGTTGGCGGATGCTATCAATATCGTTGTGCAGATAAGAATAAAGCGTTTCCTACGGCCAGCAGTCGTACATGCGTTGATTGCAGTACGGGTGTGCGTGGCGGCGCAGATAATGATGGCGTATGTCAAAAATGTGAATTGGGCGAATATTTTGATGAAACAGATATAAAATGCAAGCCCGCCACAGGCTTGTCAAAGGCTGAATTGCAATATGGATCAAGCAAAGCAAAATCAGGCAATGTTAATAATGAATGTTGGACAAAAACATCACCATATGATTATTGCGTGTGTGTATTAGGAAATAAATGTCCGTTGCAACAGGAAAAACCATTATCAACGTTGCCAAAGTTGGTTGCACAGCCTGTATTATTGCGGGCACAACCTATAAAAACTTTGGATTTGAAAGAATATCAAATGGCAGATATCAAAGAAGCAACGAAAAAGACAAAAGTGAATGTGAATACAGATAGCGTGACTGTGGATACAACAAGATAAATTAAATGAACCGCCCTATTTGGGCGGTATTTCTTTGAAAAATTTGTAAATTTTTTATTCTTGTTCAGTGACAGAAACACGATCGCCCTGGTTCAATGCGGTTAAAATATCCATAATTGTTGCGCGTTGTTTGTCGTTTGGTAATTTCCAATACAGATTTATCAAGCGCAATGTTTCTGTTTTACCCATTGGGTCGTCATCCGCCATATCGTTCACACGACGAGATTTGTTTGCCTTGGTTTCGTCCGGTAAATTTCCCGGCAATCCACAAAAGAAAAATGATACAGGTGTATCCATCGCTTGCCCCACTTGGAATAAACGCGATGCAGAAATTCGATTTGTTGCAGATTCATATTTTTGAATTTGTTGGCATGTGACCCCACATAAATCCCCCAAATCTTTTTGCGACATCCCAAGCATAGCACGACGCAATTGAATACGATGCGCGATATGGTCATCGACTATATTTTTTACATATTGTTTCCCAGCCATTTTTCCCTTCTTTGATTTTTTGTTATCTTTCTTAATGCTTTTATAATATTTTTTTGTTTATTTTGCAATAGAAAATACTTATAATTCATTAGTGAAATATGGAGAAATAGATGAAAAAACCCTTGGTTTTATGTATTATGGACGGCGTTGGGATAAATACATCACGCGAACATAATTCGGTTAAATTGGCAAATATGCCTTTCTTTAATGAATTGTTGCAAAAATATCCTCATTCAAAATTGCGTGCAGACGGTGAATTTGTTGGTTTGCCGGCAAAACTTATGGGCAATAGCGAGGTTGGACATATCACAATCGGTTCTGGGCGCGTAGTGCCGCAATATTTATTACGATTTCAAAAAGAAAAATGGAATAATAACAAACCGTTAAATGATTTTATTGCAGATGTTCGTTATACACATGGTATTGTTCATTTTGCAGGCTTAATGTCATCGGGATGCGTGCATGCCAATATTGATGATGAAATCATAATTATGAAATATATATTGGATGCGGGATTAAAGGTTTGTATTCATTTTGTGGCGGATGGACGCGATGTTCCACCAAAATCTGCCCAAGGATTTATTGATTTAATCAAATCGAAATTATCAAAATATTTAGATGATGGACGCGCGTTTTTTGGGACTTTATCCGGTCGTTATTACACAATGGACCGCAATCACAATCTGGACAGAACAGAATTGGCGTTTAATGCGATTGCAAATGCGCAGGCCGAATTTTCAGCCCCAAATATTGATGCGGCATTGCGTGATGCGTATGCGCGTGGTGAAACAGACGAATTTATTAAACCAATTGTTATAAAACCAACACCGATCTCAAAAAACGATGGATTTATTTGGGGAAATTATCGGTCTGACCGGTCGCGCCAAATTGTGCGTGCTGTGTTGGATACTGGGGCGCGTATTTTGTGTTTTTCACAATATGGCGAAGGTTTGAACGAAATGTGCCCTGCTTTGTTAGATGATGAAATACAAGCTAATTCTTTTGGTCAGGTTTTAGCCGCATCTGGTAAAACACAGTTGCGTATTGCCGAAACAGAAAAATACAATCATGTGACATACTTTTTTGATATTGAAAGTAATGATGATTTGGTTGGCGAAAAGAAAATTTTAATTCCGTCCCCAGATGTCGCAACTTTTGATTTAAAACCAGAAATGTCGGCGGGCGAAATTACAGATAAATTGCTTGGTGAATTACCCAATTTTGATGTCGTAATTTTGAATTATGCAAACGGCGATATGGTTGGACATACCGGGGTTGAACCTGCGGCAATTCGTGCCATGGAATATTTGGATACGCAATTGGCGCGACTGGTGCCACAAGTGTTAAATTTGGGCGGTGCAATACTTATTACCGCAGACCATGGCAATTGTGAGGAAATGTGGGATTATAAAAACAACGCACCATGCACATCACACACGACAAACCCGGTGAATTTTATCGTTGTGGGATTGGGTGATGTGGTCGTTCATGACGGAGGATTGGCGGATATCGCACCAACCATGTTAAAGATTTTGGATTTACCAAAGCCCAATGATATGACGGGACATTCTTTGATTTAGTTTTTGCGGCGTAATTTAAAAAATTCACGTAATAACGCGGCGGATTCATCCGCGTATTCGGGCATTTGTTGAATTTTTGGTTTCCATAGGTGTTTATCTGTATCAAAAACACGCGCGTTTGCCGTTATTCCCCCGCCCTTTTCGTCCGTAGCCGCGAAATACACATTGCGGATTCGCGCAAATGATATGGCGGTCGCACACATTGCACATGGTTCCAATGATACATAAATATCACAATCGTCCAAAAATTTAGTACCAAATTTTTTACATGCACGGTTTATGGCGACAATTTCTGCATGCAGTGTTGGATTGCGTTTTAATTGCACCCTGTTTTCACCACGAGCGATAATTTTGCCGTCACGCACGATTACGGCACCGATTGGGACATCATCGTGTGCAAATGCTTTCTTTGCCAAAATAATTGCTTGATTCATAAAGTTCATATTGTACACTTTAACACATGGATTCTAAATTGCAAATTTTCGAGGGTCGTTTTCATGGGCGAAAATTATTTTTGCCCACAGGTGCGCGTCCAACGCAAAACCGGGCACGACTTGCCGTATTTAATATGTTGCGCGAAATGGTACAAACATGGGATAAATTTTCGGTTTGGGATGCTTTTGCGGGGTCTGGGGCATTTGGTATCGAAATGATGTCGCGGTATCCAAATGCACGCGTTTATTTTTCAGATATATCGCCTGAATCTATCAAAATTGTTAACAAAAATTTAGAATTGGTAAAACCACATTTACAAGAATACCGCGTACACCAAGCAGATGCCTTAAAATTAATAACAGAAAATGCATTTGGCAAAAATGTTGATGTTACGTTTATCGACCCGCCCTATGACAACGCAGATTTAGGTGTTAAATTTATACAAGAATTTGGCAAAATTGCCAAAACTGGTGCTATTTTAATCTGGGAACAAGAGGCAGATAAATCCATAACCCCAGATGACGCAAATTGGGAAATTTTACGCGACCGCAAATATGGTCGCGCGCGATTCTTGATTATGCGTAGGGTTTAGTAATAAAAACACTTGATTTTTCGAATGTTTTAATACATAATATGCCGCGCACGACACCCTTGGAGGTCGTGCAAAACATAAACAAAATTAAAAGGAAATTAAAATGGCTATTGAATTAAAAGCAGAATTCCGCGATGTTGCTGGCAAGGGGGCCGCACGTGCAATTCGTAAAAATCAAAATATCCCTGCAGTTATTTACGGTAATAAACAAGAACCTGTTGCGATTGTTTTGGGTGAACACGATTTCGGTACATTATTAAAGCAACCAAGTTTGCGTACTAAATTGTTCCAAATCAAAACACCAAAGGGAACAGAAGATGCGATGTTGATGGATATTCAATATCATCCTGTGACCGACCGCGTTATTCATGTTGATTTCAAACGCATCGATGTTAAAGCACCAGTTGCGGTCAGTGTACCACTTGAATTGGCAAACATTGATACATCCCGCGGTTTAAAAATGGGTGGTGTGTTGAACTTTGCGGTACGTAAAGTGGCGTTACGTGGTTTGGTTCATGATATGCCGGAAAAAATCGTTATTGATTTGGCGAATTTGAATATTGGTGATGTGGTTCATGGAACCGACTTGGTATTGCCAAACGGTATCGAATTGGGATTACACCAGGCTGAATTGGCGTTTGTCACAATCGGCGGTAAAATGCCAGAAGAAACAGATAATAAAGCTGCAGCGGCCGCTGCGGCTGCGGCACCTGCAAAGAAATAAAAATTTGCAAAGTGTATTTAAATTTCCGCCCAAAATTTGGGCGGTTTTTTATTGCTTTTTTTTCCTAAAATAGGTTATTATTCTTGTGTATAAACATAAGGATAAATAGATGTTTGGGCTTCGTAGGTTATTTGCACATTTAGTGGCGGGTTTTATCTTTAAAAGACAACGCGCAAAACGGGTGCAATATGTTATTAAATATGGTGTTTTTAAAAAATTGCGCGAATATCGCGAATTTCGTAAAAATGTCAAACAACCCAAACGGTTCAAATATAATTTGGCGGTCGTTGCTATTATGAAAAACGAGGGTCCATACCTGCGTGAATGGATTGAATTTCATAAAATGATGGGGGTCGATAAATTTTTCCTGTATGACAATGAAAGCACTGATAATACGCAGAAAATTTTAAAACCGTATATTAAATCTGGATTGGTTGAATATACATATTTCCCAGGTCAAAAGATGCAATTGCCGGCATATTACGATTGCCTGAACAAACATAAAATGGATACAAAATGGTTGGCGGTGTTTGATTTGGACGAATATTTGGTGCCTGTGAAATATAATAATGTGCGCGATTTTTTGAAAACTGTAAAGCCAGATGTGGCACAAATTATTGTTGATTGGGTAATATTCGGTTCAAATGGACATGAAAAACAACCAAAAGGATTGGTTTTGGAAAGTTATACCCGTCGCGCAAAGCATGGTTGGCTATATAAATCAATTATAAATCCGCGGTTGGCGATGAATTTGAATTGTCATGAACATGAAGTTGCCGGTAAAACAATAGAACCATCGACCAATGTTATTCGCATGCATCATTATCATTGTAAATCTTGGGAAGAATATTTGAAAAAAGCGGCGCGCGGCGATGCTTGGAATGGTGCCGCGGGCGGCATGTATAAATATCAACGCGCTTGCTTTGATGAACATGATAAAAATGATGTTATAGACAATGCGGCGTCACGTTTTGTACCAAAATTAAAAAGGATTTTAAACCGATAAATATTTTTGCGTATGCACTTGAAATTGTTTTTTGCATAACTATATCAACAACAGCAAAAAATATTTTAAGGAGGCATATATTATGGCAAAAGTATTAGGTATCGATTTAGGTACAACAAATTCTGCGATGGCTTTTATGGATGGCAAAGACCCAAAAATCATTGAAAATGCAGAGGGTCAACGCACAACCCCGTCGGTTGTGGCATTGACATCAAATGGCGATCAATTGGTTGGTATTACCGCAAAAAACCAGGCCGTCACAAATCCAGAAAATACAATTTATGAAATCAAACGTTTGATGGGATTGCGTTATGACAGTCCGGCAGTCAAAGAAATCCAAAAACGCGTCCCATACAAAATTGTTGCGGGCGATAATGGTGATGCATGGGTTGAAATGGATGGCAAAAAATATGCCCCATCCCAAATTTCTGCGATGATTTTGGCAAAATTAAAGAAAGATGCCGAAAATTATTTGGGCGAAACTGTGACAGACGCGGTTATTACTGTGCCGGCGTATTTTAATGATTCACAGCGTCAGGCAACCAAAGACGCCGGTCGTATCGCGGGTTTGAATGTTTTGCGTATTGTGAACGAACCAACCGCCGCGGCATTGGCATACGGTTTGGATAAAGATAAAAACGGCATAATTGCTGTGTATGACTTGGGCGGTGGAACATTCGATGTGTCCATTTTGGAAATTGTTGATGGCGTATTTGAAGTGAAATCAACCAATGGTGATACAGCTTTGGGTGGATCTGACTTTGATGCGCGCATTTTGAAATATTTGATTGAAGAATTCAAAGCGCAAACAGGTATTGATTTATCAAACGATAAATTGGCATTACAAAGATTGAAGGAAGCCGCAGAAAAGGCAAAAATTGAATTGTCATCGAAAACATCTGCGGATATCAACCTGCCGTTTTTAACCGCGGACGCAACGGGGCCAAAACATTTCAACACAACACTTACGCGTGCAAAATTGGAATCTTTGGTTGATGATTTGATTAAAAAGACTATTGAACCATGCGAAAAGGCTTTGAAGGATGCCGGATTATCAAAAAGCGACATCAACGAAGTCATTTTGGTTGGTGGTCAAACACGTATGCCAAAGGTTGTTGAAACCGTTAAAGAATTCTTTGGTCGCGAACCACACAAAGGTGTGAATCCGGACGAAGTGGTCGCCATGGGTGCCGCAATTCAAGGCGGCGTGTTAAAAGGCGATGTGAAAGACGTGTTGTTGTTGGATGTGACGCCTTTGTCTTTGGGTATTGAAACTTTGGGTGGTGTGTTCACAAGATTGATTGATAGAAACACAACAATTCCAACCAAAAAATCACAGGTGTTTTCAACCGCCGAAGACAATCAATCGGCTGTGACAATTCGCGTATTCCAAGGTGAACGCGATATGGCGGCTGATAATAAATTGTTGGGTCAATTTAATTTGGAAGGAATCGCACCGGCACCACGCGGAATGCCACAAATCGAAGTATCTTTTGATATTGATGCGAACGGTATTGTGCATGTATCCGCCAAAGATAAAGGTACCGGCAAAGAACAAGCGATTTCGATTAAATCTGATGGTGGCCTGAGTGAAGACGAAATCAAACGCATGGTTGATGAAGCCGCGGCAAACGCCGAAAGCGATAAACAAAAACGCGCTTTGGTAGAGGCCAAGAACCAAGCCGAGGCCGCTGTGTTCGGTATTGAAAAATCATTAAAAGAACATGGTGACAAGATATCGAGCGATGAACGCAAGGCCATTGAAGATGCCAAAGAAGCATTGTCTGCTGAATTAAAGAAAGATGATGCAACGGTTGAATCAATTAAAGAAAAAACCGATGCATTGACAGAAAAAGCCATGAAGTTAGGCGAAGCGGTTTATAAAGCCGCCCAGGCTGAACAACAGGCAAATCAGGGAAATGCTGGATCTGGTAATGACAATAACACAACCGATGCGGATTTTTCTGAAAAGAAATAATTTGTTTGGTTTGTTTGATGACACCGCCAATTTGGCGGTGTTTTTTATTGATTTTTGCTGTTTTTGTGTTATAAAAAAGGAAAATAGCAAGGAGTTAATTATATGGCATACGAATACAACAATTACGAAGACGAAAATCATCAGTTTAGCACAATTCTCAGCATTGATGATAGTGGCGTATGGTTAGAAAATGATTTGTGGGGAAGATTTTTCACAAAACGGTTTGATGGTTCAATATATTGGGATGGTTGGCGCCAAAAACATAAACCGGGCGATGTGATTCCTGTGCTGCGTCAAAAACGCGGAAATACTTGTGTCTATATGACAGGGTTTGATTTGCATAAAACGGAAGAAAAATTGATAGATTATATAAACCGTCCACAACAAGAAGCGTTTGTTAAGGCCGTTGTGTACCAAGATAACAATACGTATATTGATTGTTGGAGTCCTGTGTGGAAAAAAATCGAATTTCAAGAACCTGGTTATTTTTCTGCAAAACGTGGCGACACACTAATTATAGAACGTAAAGTAATAGCCCAAGATAACGTTTCTGTGACTTATAAATTTAATCTTGTAAGAAACAAAACATTGGAAGATGAACAAACGGCGTGGATTAATAAAACATTATCTGGATTTACCGATGCAGAACGCAATAAACTGTTACTGTTGAGTGACGATATGCGTATGAACAAGAAATAAAAAAACGGGCGACCTGCCCGATTTTTTATTTCGTTTCACCGATATAAATCCCCATATCATTTGCGGCAACCAGCAACGGATTTTCATCGTCAACCGTTGCGTTTGAAATGGTTAAATTTGTTATATTTGGATCGCGTTCGGTGTGTCCCGCATGAACAACAGCATCCAAACCAATCGTCACTATTTCATCACCCTGTAATGCTGTCATAACATAGGTTTCATTATTTGCGATGGCATCCAGTGCCGTATTTGCCATTTGCATTGCAAGCAATCGGTCATTTGGGGTTGTATTGCCCGCCCTTTGAACATGTTCTGGGAATGCGGTACGATTTACAATTCCAGCCGCCGTCAATTTGCGTGATATCATTGTTGCGGGTTCGCCTGAATGTCCACGCAAAGATATACCCTCGCTTACCACAATGATTCCATAATCATTGTCGGCAGATTTAATATGTTTAATAAGTTTATCAACATCAAATTTAATTTCTGGAATTAAAATTGCAGATGCACCCGCCGCCAATCCAGCAGTTAGCGCCAACATACCACATCTTCGCCCCATAGATTGTACAACGAACCAACGATGATGACTGCGCGCGGTTAACATTAAATCATCACAAAAATGGGTCAATTGTGATACAGCCGTATCAAATCCAATCGTTCTGTCGGTTAATGGGATGTCCATATCAATTGTTTTTGGAATACATACCAATTGCATATCACTGTAAATGCCACGATTTTTCCAAGCCAAAGATAAACTGCCATTGCCGCCTATTAAAATCAATGCGTCCAGTTTTGTAGCCGCCAAAGATTTTTTTAATTGTTTGTCAAATTGTGCAACGCGATTTGTTTGAACCGCACGTTCAAAATTATTATTTTGACCAACATTGCCATTACGCAGAAAACTGCCCGCTATATATGCCTGTTCAGGCGGCAATATGTTCTTGTCCAACCGTATAATATTTGGATTGTCCCCGACCAATCCGTCGGTTCCATCCAATATACCGTATGTTGCCCAACCGCGTTTATTTGCGCCACAAATAATATGATAAATCGCACTGTTCAACCCTGAACAATCGCCACCCGTCGTCATTATGCCTATTTTTTTCATTTTATCCTCTTTTTATGCATATATTATACCATAAAAAGTTTGACACAGGTATTATTTTTATGCTAATTATTTTGGTATATGTTTGTTTGTGTTAGTTAGAGGAGTATTTTATGGCAACACAAAATTCTGGTAAAATGGGTCAAACAAAACGTTCCACAGATGATTTGATTAATGGGGCGGTATCGCAACAGCAAGATTGGCATGAACGTCGTCGTAATTTTGCACGCGTTTTTTTAAATTCTTTAAATGTATTTGCAAAACCAAATCCAAACAAGCGCGTTGTTGGAAAACCGGCTGTAAAATCTGGGGGCAACAAAAAAGATAATCGTTCTGTATTACACGAATATTGGTTTCCTGTGGTTTGTGCATTTATTGTTATATTCATAACTATTTGGGTTTTATGCAATCATATACGGGCATATTCAACTGTATCTGGGTCGGTCATACCGGAACCAATTGTTCGTACTGTGCCGGCAAAACTTAAATCACCAAAGTTTGATATTGTTCGCGTTGGCGATAACGGGACGATTATTGTTGCGGGTCGTTGGCACAAAAATAAAGGCGTATCAATTTTTATGAACCAAAAATTGGTTGCAACAATCATGACCGACAAAAACGGTGAATTTGTTTATGCACCGACGCATGCGTTGGGGGCGGGAAATTATACGATTTATTTAATGGATATTGATTCAAAGGTTAAATCCAACGACAAAGCGTTTATCTATGTATCAGATTCAGGGCCAGAAAATTCTGTATCTTTATTGATGACAAAAAGTGGCAGTACTGTTTTACAGGCACCCGCCATGTTACGCGATGGCGATTTGTCTGTATCAAAAATTGATTATCTGGACAATGGTCGTTTGGTTATAACCGGTGACGGATTGCCACGATTGCGCGTATCGGTCACATTAAACGACAATGTGTTAGGAACCGCACGCGTGTCTGATTACAAACATTTTGGATTAGGTGCAGATGTTGATGAATTGGTACCGGGTGATGAATATACTTTGAATATTCGCATGCATGACGGTGATGGAAATATCGTTGCAACGGTATCGCATACATTTACTATGCCCCAAATGACGGGCGATGATGACACTTATTATACTGTGCGGCGTGGCGATTGTCTGTGGATTATTGCGCGGAATTTTATGCGGCGTGGTGTGTTGTTTAGTGTGATTGCCGCACGCAATAATATAGAAAATCCTGATTTAATTTTTCCAAAACAAAAGTTAAATATTCCAGTTCAACAAAAAAAATAAAAAATAGGAGGGATTATAATGGCAATGAAAAAACACTTTATAGAATTGTACAAAAATTATAAAATTTATATTGTGTCTGGGACAAATCCTGTTTTATTTATTGCCGAAAAAGACGATCCCGCCAAAGGTCCAACATTAACCGCCGACAGTTTAGATTCCTTGAAATCGCAGATTGATAACACTTTGGATTACGCATTAAGTATAAAAATCAATATATACGATGGCCCAATGACAAATAAGGTAATTCAAAAGAATACACAAACACAAATTCGTTCGTACCAGGGTATGTTTAATGGATTTTCTGTGGTAATTGAAAGCGATTATGATATGGATGTTATTGTTGAAATGTATGACAAACTTCCTGTGCGTCATTCTAAGAAACATAAACACAAACACCCGCGTTCTATTATTAGAATTTTATACCGTAATAAAACAACCGAATATACGCGGTAATAGGGTTTGACATCCAGGAGTTTTACATTATAATTTATGCAGATAACCCCATAAACAAAAGGTGTTGATATGAAAGGGATTTTACTTGCCGGAGGGAGTGGTTCAAGGTTATATCCATTAACAAAAACAATATCAAAGCAATTATTACCGGTGTATGACAAGCCTATGATTTATTATCCGCTTTCTACATTGATGCAATTTGAAATCAAAGATATTCTTATTATTTCCACCCCCCAAGATACACCGAATATTCAAAAATTGTTGGGCAGTGGCGAACAAATCGGTATGAATTTGTCTTATAAAATCCAAGAACAACCACGTGGCATCGCCCAGGCGTTCACAATCGGTTCAAATTTTGTTGGTAATGATAATGTGTGTTTGATTTTGGGTGATAATATTTTCCATATGGATACAGAATTCAAAGATTTTAAGTCTGCGGTTGAAAAAAACGAAAACAATCGCGCGACTATCTTTGCGTATCAAGTGTCCGACCCAGAACGTTTCGGCGTTGTCGAATTTGATAAAGACAATAATGCTGTATCAATCGAAGAAAAACCAAAACAACCAAAATCTAACTTTGCATCGGTTGGACTTTATTTCTATCCACCAGATGTCGTAGAATACGCGTGGGATTTAAAGCTGTCCGCACGTGGTGAATACGAAATCACAGATTTAAACAATGTGTATCTGCGCCAAGGTCGTATGTCGGTCGTCCCAATGCATCGCGGAAATGTATGGTTAGATGCAGGCACACCAAATTCTTTGATGGATTCTGGAAATTTTGTTCAAATGATAGAGGCGCGTCAGGGTATTAAAATTGCCTGTATCGAAGAAATTGCGTATAACAAGGGTTTTATTGGTGATGAACAAATGGAAAGTTTGATTGAAAAAACACCAAAAGGAACATATCGCGCATATCTGGAACGCGTTTTAAAAGAAAAACAACAAACAAAATAACTTTGAAAAACCGACCAAATGGTCGGTTTTTTATTTTTGTAGACTTTTGTTTTTATGTGATATAAAATCTGTATCATTATGCGGGCGTGGTATAATGGCAGCACGAAAGCTTCCCAAGCTTTAGACGAGGGTTCGATTCCCTTCGCCCGCACCAAGATTAAAGTATGTTTTGTGTAAAGCGGGTATCCTTGTGATGCACACATCAATTCGTTGCTAATAACGCAACTCATTGTGTGTTTATACATTCGGATTCCCTTCGCCCGCACCAAAGTTTAAAAAACTTAAAAAAAATCCCCTTGCTTTGATTATTTATTTTTGTGTAAAATTTTTTCAAAGGGAGAAAGTTTGCTTTTTCGCATATTTGTTTTGGCTATTTTCTTGGCATTGCCCTGCTTTGTGCCGGCGATGGCTGATGATGATACAGATACAGATTCATTAGAAATTGAAGAAACAGAAGAATTAATTGAAACAGATGGCGACGAATATTATGATATTTTGGATGTTGTTGATGAATTAGATTGGTGTCCAAGTGATGGTTCTGTGCCACATAATGTACATAAAGCAGAAATTTGTAAAATGATAAATGAAATTGGTGATTTAGATAACCAATTAAATGCAAATACAGATGCTTTGGCAGAAAACGCCAAAAACATGAAGGACAAAGAACAATCTTTTGAAAATCGAATGTTGGGTGCGACTGGGATTGGAACTGTTGGTATTGGCGGTATGATGGCGGCATCCGCATTGGCGGAACAATCTGCGGACGCGGATGCGGCGCGTGATATGGATGCGTATTTGGCGACTATGCAATGCAGGGTTGGTGATAATGTATATAAACTTGGTGATGCCAGTATTGATGTTGGTGGCACAAATCAATTGACCGAACTTTATCAACAATATGTCGATTTGGCGGCG
>JAFXVB010000039.1 GCA_017534945.1 Alphaproteobacteria bacterium
GCGAATCTTGATATCTTCGGCCAAAAGATTTGCATAATCTTTTTTACCGGCAATCCAACGAGAGTCAGTGACTTTGTTGATAAATTCGCGTAATGAAATTGGTGATACTTTCTGTCCCATTTTTTATTTTCCTTACGTTTATACCCGGTGTTCTTGAAACCGTTTCCGGTTTTATTCAAGGGTTTCCCCCATACCACCGGCCTTTTTCTTATTTAGCCTTTTTAGCCTTTGGTTCTTTTTTTACTGGCGCATTACCTGATTCCAAAACGATTGTCAAATTGGAAAAAGGTTTCAAAATCGGACGGGCACTGCCACGTGGTCCCGGCATAATGCGCTTCATCGTCAGTGCTTTGCCACACCAAATTTCTTTGACGAACAAAGTATCCACTGGCAAATTTTTATTGTGTTCTGCATTTGCAATCGCAGACAACAAAGTTTTCAAAACTTCATCAGAAACACGTTTTTTTGAAAATTTCAAAACGTCCACTGCACGATCCACAGGCAACCCACGAACCATATCGCAAACCAAATTCAGTTTCTGATGGCTGATGCGAATCATTTTATTAAATGCACGCACCTGATTATCTTTGATTCCATATCTTGTCATAATTTTTACCCTTTATCAGAATTATTTGGCTGCCGCTTTTTTGTTTGCCGCATGACCTTTGAAAGTACGCGTTGGCGCAAATTCACCCAATTTGTGTCCAATCATATCTTCAACGACAGACACAGGAATAAATTTATTACCATTGTGCACTTCAAATGTTAAACCAACCATTGGTGGCACGATTGTGCTACCACGGGACCAAGTTTTAATAGGTTTGTGGTCGTTTTTTTCATTTGCCACCGCAACTTTTTTCAACAACGATGGATAAATATAAGGACCTTTCCATACTGAACGAGACATCATTTACTCCGTTTTTTTATTATTTTTTCTTCGCCAAATGTCTGCTACGAATAATCATCGGGCTTGTACGTTTATTGCTACGGGTACGATATCCCTTGGCTGGAATACCTGTACGTGAAACTGGTTCGTGACCCTTGGAATGTCCGTTACCACCACCCATTGGGTGATCGTTCGGGTTCATTGCCATACCACGAACAGATGGGCGAACACCCAACCAACGTGCACGACCGGCCTTACCCAAATTCACATTGCGTTGGTCAGGGTTAGAAACACTGCCAACTGTTGCTAAACAATCGGAATGAACTTTACGCAACTCACCACTGTTCATTTTAATCTGGGCATAAACGCCGTCTTTACCCATCAATTGAGCATAACAACCGGCACTGCGGGCCAATTGACCACCGGCGCCTGGTTTCAATTCGACGTTATGAACGATTGTACCGATTGGCATATTTTTAAGTGGCATAGCATTACCTGGTTTAATATCTTCGCGTTCACCAGATATAACTGTGTCCCCTGCTTTCAAATCACGTGGTGCCAAAATATATGAACGAATACCGTCTTTGTATTCAATCAAAGCGATAAAGGCGGTACGATTTGGATCATACTCCAAACGAACCACTGTCGCAGGCACACCAAATTTTTTACGTTTAAAATCGATTAAACGATAACTACGTTTGTGACCGCCACCTTGGTGCATAACAGTCACTTGACCAAAATTATTACGACCACCGTGGGATTTCAATCCAACGGTCAAAGCCTTTTCTGGTTTACCACGATGCAATTCAGCGCGACTGACCAATGTCAATCCACGTGTTCCTGCGGTAACCGGCTTATAATGCTTTAATGCCATTTTTTTCTATCCTTTGTTTTCTTGAACAATAACACCCAAATATCCGGGTTCTCTGCCCAAGAGTTATTTACTTTGTGATTCTACCGATAAATCCAATGTTGCATCTTTCGGTAAAGACACATACGCTTTTTTAACATCACGTTGTGTTCCCTTGCTGCGACCACGGAAAGATTTCACCTTGCCCTTGGTAATAACAATATTTACCTTGGTTGGTTTAATTCCATAAATAGCCTGCATCGCACGAACAACATCCGCCTTTGTTGCAGACATCGCAACTTCAAACACAACGCCATTGCTTTCAGACAACTTTGCAGATTTTTCTGAAACCACTGGACGAACCAGTATATCATAAACACCCGCTGTTGCCACAATTTTCTTTTCTGAACTAACTTTCTTTTCTGCCATCTTTGAATCCTTTCATTATGCCAATCTGGCTTCTACGGATTTGACGGCATCGGCTGTCAAAACCAATTTTTCATGTTTCAAGATGTCCAAAACATTCAAACCAATTGTTGGCAAAGCATCAACTTTTGCAATGTTCGCCACAGATTTTTTGAAGTTTTCATCCAATTCAGTCGCCCCCACAAACAACACAGATTCCAAACCCAATTTTTTCAATTGTTTTGCAATTGTGTTTGTTTTGGCTGCTTTAACTTTTTCAGAATCGATAACAACCAAATTGCCATCTTGTAATTTAGAAGACAAAGCCATTTTCAAACCCAATGCGCGGATTTTCTTTGGCAAATCAATGCTGTGATCACGAACAACCGGTCCATGAACAACACCACCGCCACGCATGTGAACATTATATCTTTCACCTTGACGGGCATTACCTGTCTTCTTTTGTTTATACGCTTTGCGACCACTGCCCGATACATCAGATACAGTTTTCACAGCATGTGTCCCAGCGCGAGAATTTGCACGTTGCCATGTGACAACACGATGCAAAATATCCGCACGTGGAGAAACACCAAATACACTATCAGCCAAGTCAACTTTGCCGACTGATTTTCCATCAAAATTTATAATATCTAATTGCATTTTTTCCACCTTACTATTCCGCAACCGCTTCTGTTTCGGTTGTTGCCACTGGCTCAGCTTCTACTGTTTTCATCACAGTTGGAACTGGCAATTCTTTTTGTTCTTTTTTAATTGCATCGGTCACCAATACAAATGTGCCGTTTGCGCCTGGAACTGCACCTTCTACAAAAACCAAGTTTTCTGCTTCATCTAAACCAAAAACTTTCAAGTTTTGAACCGTCACAGTTTCATTACCCATTTGACCAGACATTTTTTTACCTTTTAAAACACGACCTGGCCATTCGCGCATACCTGTACTTCCCAAAGAACGATGCGCCTTTAAAACACCGTGTGATGCTTCTTTACCGCCAAAGTTATGACGTTTCATCGCACCTTGGAAGCCTTTACCCTTGCTTGTCGCTTGGACATCAACAAATTGTCCGACAACGAAATGAGACGCAGACAATTGTGTCCCCGCCGGGATAACACAATCATCGCTGACGCGGAATTCGACAACTTTGCGATATGGTTTAATACCGCTTTTTTCTGCCGCCACCGCTTGTGGTTTTGCAACATGTTTTGCTTTGGCTTCGCATACCCCAAGGATGTTTGCGACATAGCCGTTCTTTTCCATGGTTCTATTACCAATCACAGCACAATCGCCAACAGACAAAACTGTGACAGCATGTGCCACGCCTGCATCATCATACAGACGCGTCATTCCTATTTTCGTTGTAATTAATCCGCTACGTTTCATTTTTTTATGCCTTTTTGTTTGCCAGAGGTTAATAAACACACCTTTATCAACCTAACAATTACAATTTAATTTTTACATCAACACCAGACGCCAAATCCAACTTCATCAAGGCATCAACTGTCTGAGGGGTTGGATTAACAATATCGACAACCGCTTTATGATTGCGAATTTCGAATTGTTCACGCGATTTTTTATCAACGTGTGGAGAACGATTGACAGTAAACTTTTGAATCAAAGTCGGCAAGCGAACAGGCCCTACGACATCTGCGCCAGTGCGCTTTGCAGTTTTGACTAATTCGTCAACCGATTCAATCAATACGCGGTGATCAAACGCCGTCAATTTAATGCGAATTTTAGATGTTGGTACCATTTTGTTCGTTTCCTTATATTTTTTGTTTTATTTATACCATGCAACAGCGGGGATTTGGTTTTTAAACCACGCCCCCGCTGTCAATTTTATTATTTGTTGATCTTAGATACAACACCTGCGCCAACTGTGCGTCCGCCTTCACGGATAGCAAAACGACGACCTTCGCTCATAGCAATAGGTGCAATCAATTGCACGCTGATACGAACGTTATCGCCTGGCAAGACCATTTCTTTGCCTTCTGGCAATGTAATTGTACCTGTCACATCAGTTGTGCTGAAGTAGAATTGTGGACGATAGTTAGAGAAGAATGGTGTATGACGTCCGCCTTCTTCTTTTTGCAAAATGTACACTTCTGCTTCAAAGTCTGTATGTGGAGTGATGGAACCTGGTTTGCAGATAATTTGACCACGTTCAACATCTTCCTTCTTGGTTCCACGCAACAACAAACCAACGTTATCACCGGCTTCACCTTGATCCAACAATTTGCGGAACATTTCAACACCTGTGATTGTTGTTTTTTGTGTTGGGCGCAAACCAACGATTTCAGCTTCGTCACCAACTTTCACAACACCAGATTCAATACGACCTGTGACCACAGTACCACGACCTGTGATGCTGAACACGTCTTCGATTGGCATCAAGAAAGGTTTATCAACTGGACGTTCTGGCATTGGGATGTATTCATCGCACGCTTTCAACAAAGCATCAATGGATTCTTTGCCCAAACCGTCTTTCTTTTCTTCCAATGCGGAAATAGCAGAACCACGGATGATTGGTGCATTGTCGCCATCGAAATCATTTGCAGACAACAATTCACGAATTTCCATTTCAACCAATTCCAACAATTCAGGATCGTTCGCCAAATCGCATTTGTTCAAATAAACGACGATTTTTGGAATACCCACCTGGCGAGCCAACAAGATGTGTTCGCGTGTTTGTGGCATTGGACCATCAGTTGCCGCAACGACCAAAATCACACCGTCCATTTGCGCCGCACCGGTAATCATATTTTTAACATAGTCCGCGTGTCCTGGGCAGTCAACGTGTGCATAGTGACGATGTTCTGTTTCATATTCCACGTGTGCAGTGTTAATTGTTATACCACGTGCTTTTTCTTCTGGTGCATTATCGATTTGATCAAC
>JAFXVB010000040.1 GCA_017534945.1 Alphaproteobacteria bacterium
AAGCACGCACATCTATATCTGTTTGTAATTGTTCTTTGCAATATCTGTTGATCTGAGGATCTCTACACTCAAACTCTGGTATAGAGTTATTGGGCATCCACGCGACAAACTTTAACATTCTCTATGCCCTTAAATATATTCTGTGCGCGTTTAACAATTGTAGCATCAACAGGCTTTTTCAAATCATTGAAAAAACTAGCACCAGGTGCAGTAACACCCTTAACACCAAAATTATTACGCATATTTTTCATAGGTTTACCCTTATATCTGTTTGCACTTTGGCACAAGAAACGTTATAAGTCAAGCAAAGGAATAAAAATTCTCCCCCCATCCTTGTTTGTAATTATACCACAAATTGACGCAAAAATCAATAGCATTTTATGCTTAACGATTCATTTTAGCACAATGTCTGAACTTAAAAAGCCCCGAATATTCAGGGCTTTTAGATCTGGCGTGCCCAGCAGGATTCGAACCTGCAACCTATTGCTTAGAAGGCAATTGCTCTATCCAGTTGAGCCATGGGCACAACAATGTCGTTATTTTAAATTAAAACTATCGTGATTTCAAGTATGTTTTTATATTTCCACAGCGTTGGCCGATGCCCATGCCCATTGCAGGTTATATCCACCCAAATCACCGGTAATATCCAAGACTTCACCAATAAAATATAAATTTTCACAAAGCTTTGATTCCATCGTTTTAGATGATATATACGCGGTATCAACACCACCAGATGTCACTTCGGCAGATTGAAAATTATGCAATGTGAATTTATCTGGTCTTATTTTTGTTATTTTGTTGGTTAAATTCAGTAATTCTGTGTCGCGCCAATCGGCAATATTTGATGTGTTATTGTTTGCAAAAAAGTCAGCAACCCGGTCGGGTAATTTTGTTGCCAAAATTGTTTTTATTTGTTTTTTCCCGTTGGTTCGTTTCATGGTTTTTAACCAGTTAAATACATCTGTATCGGGAATTAAATTTATCGTGAAACCCTTTTCCAAATTACGGACAGATGTTTTATAAATTGCAGGACCGCCGATGCCAAAATGGGTAAATAACATTGTGTCTAATATTTTTTCTTTGCCGATGGTGATTTCAACCAGTAATGATATGCCGGACAGGTGTGAATCAAAATTTTTAGTCGCAATTGTACACAGACCAGGGCGGGGTGGTATAATTTTATGGCCGAATTGTTTTGCAATTTTGTATCCAATATCACTGGTTCCCATGTTTGAATATGATATTCCGCCGGTGGCAATAATCAATTTTGTTGTGGCAAATGTTTTGTTGTTATTGCATTTGATAATGAATTTACCGTCAATCTTTTCGACGGTGTGGACGGTTGTGTTTAATTCAAATTTTGCGTTTTTGGCGTTATTCAACAACATATCAACGATATCAGTGGCGGATTCAGCAAAATATTGACCGGGGGTCTTTTCATGATATTTTATATGGTTGGATTTTACCCAGTTTAATGTGTCGGTTGGTGTCCATCGTGCCAACGCGCCACGAGTAAAATCGGGATTGTTACCAAAATAATGTTTATGGTCGGCGCGCAGGTTTGTAAAGTTGCATTTGCCACCACCAGAAATTGCCACTTTGCGTGCAGGTGTGTTTCCCATGTCAATAACAAGTGTTGATTTGTTTTTGTTTGTGGCACGTTCCGCAACGAATAATCCTGCGGCACCAGCGCCAATAATAATTATATCAAATGTCTTCATGAATTGAATTTTGGCATAAATATAGGCGGAAATAAAGTGTTTTTAATTTTTTTAACTTGCACATCGTAAAAAAAGGTGCCATAATCGCACCTGTGGGTTATTAGCTCAGTTGGTTAGAGCGGAGCGCTCATAACGCTTTGGTCGTGGGTTCGAGTCCTACATAACCCACCACTTAATAAAAATCGCACGTTTTGTGCGTTTTTTTATTTCTATTTTATGTATATTTGTTATAAGATTGTGGCATGGCCGAATTAGTTCAAATTTTAAGTGATGTGCAAAAACAGGCGTTTAATACTATCGAACATACGCATAGTAATGTCTTGATTATGGGACAAGCCGGAACCGGAAAATCTACATTTGTGAATTATTTGAAATCTGCATCGGCAAAACGTATTGTGTGTGCATGCCCAACGGCGGTATCGGCTTTGAATATAGGTGGACAAACGATACATAGTTTGTTTCAAATTCAACCGCGTGATTTTGTTATGCCAGAATTTTTGAAATTAAAGGCCAAAGTGCGAAATATTTTGGTCGCAACCGATATTTTAATTATTGATGAAATTTCTATGGTGGCACCAGATTTATTAGATGCAATGGATTTGTTGGCACGACAAGCACGTCATGATAATGCACCATTTGGTGGAATCCAGGTTGTGGCAATTGGTGATTTATTTCAATTGCCGCCGGTTATTACAGAAGATGCAAAAAAGTATTATGAACAAGAATATGGTTTTGAAAATTCTTATTTTTTTGACAGTCATGTGTATCAACGGGCGGATTTTGTGCGGTTTTCTTTTGATACGGTATATCGGCAAAATGACGGGGAATTGTTGAAAAATCTTGTTCGGTTGCGTGATGGTGATTTGTCTGCGCTGGAATTCTTTAATTGTTGCAAAATAGAAGATGTTGTACGACGGCAAAATGCGGTCTTGATTACGCCGTATCGTGCCATGGCGGAAAATATAAACGCGGCAAGGTTGCATGCGATTAATGCGCCAGAGGTCGTATTTATTGGTGAATTGTCTGGGAATTTTTCTGAAAAAGATGTGCCGGCCCCGATGCGTTTGGTGTTAAAAGTGGGGGCTTTGGTTGTGTTTGTGAAAAATAGTGATAAATGGCATAATGGTTCGATGGGACGCGTTTTGGAAATTGGTGCGCGCGATATAAAGGTAGAATTATTAAATGCGGCGCATACGATTGTTTCGGTAAAACCTGAAAAATGGGAAAAAATTGAATATGTACGTGATGAAAACGACAGATTACAAGAACATGAAATTGGGTCGTATAAACAATTTCCTTTGAATTTGGGCTATGCTATGACAATTCATAAAGCCCAAGGAAAAACATTAGATGCGGTGGTTGTTGATATTTCGCGTGGTGCGTTTGCGCATGGACAAACTTATGTTGCTTTATCGCGGACGCGTGCCGCATGTGATATGCATGTTGCGTCTTTGTTAAAACCCAAAGATGTTATTTTTGATAAACGTGTTTTGGATTTTATGAACGCCGAATAATTTTATTTTGTTTGACTTTGTATTTTGCGTAAAGTTTTAGCGACCGATGCTTTTACTTTTTTTAATTGCATTTGGCTTTGCAAATAATGTTTGTTTATTTTTTGTTCGTAGACAGATTCATATATTTCAATCACTTTATCCAAAGACAAGTTTTGCCACATGAATAAAATTTGCGTCAGCATTGAGTATTCGTTGCATAATGCAAGGCTGTCCAAATCCAGTAATGCTTTAAAGTTGCTATTTTCATCTAATAAAATATTTGATGGATTTAAATCTGCGTGGTGCAGGGCGATATTACCATGTTTTGCCTGTTGTTTATTAATACTGTAAAGCAAAGTTCCCAATATTTTGCCGAAATCTTTGGTGTTATGATATTTGCGTCTTTCGTGTAAAATTAATTGGCTTGAAAAAGCAAGATTATTGATTTGTATTTTTGAAATTTCTTTATCGGCAGCGATTGTGTCATGTAATATATTTTCAATATCAGTATTTGATACTTGGTTGTTTAATATGGCAACAGATAATGGGGTTCCTGGAATTATTTTGTATTTTTCAAAATAAGTGCCACCACCAATGAATATTTTAGAATCAGGTACCAAAACACCTTGGGTCAGTACTGATTGTACCAACATTAAATTGCGGAAAGCGGTGTTTACATCTGAAACTTTATAAATGAAAGTTTGTCCAAATTGTTTAACTTTGAACAAAGACGAATTTTTAATACGGTTGTTTATAATTTTTTGAATTGGTTTTATTTCGTCGGGTGTTGCGGCTTGATTATTTATAATTTCAATATATTCATCGTTTGTCATTTAATTTCCTTGTTGTAAATATGCCAACATGAATTCATCTAAATCACCGTCCAAAACCGCGTTTGAATCAGTGTTTTCAACACCGGTGCGAACATCTTTGACCAATTGATATGGATACAAGACGTAATTTCGAATTTGGCTGCCCCACTCAATTTTCTTTTGTGCTGCTTTTGCTGCGGCATCTTGTTCTTCGCGTTTTTTTAGTTCCAATTCATACAATCGACTGCGCAAAATTTTCATTGCCATATCTTTATTTTGAAATTGGCTGCGTTCATTTTGGCATGTGACCACCGTATTTGTTGGAATATGAGTGATACGGACGGCGCTGTCTGTTTTATTAACATGTTGACCACCGGCACCCGAAGATCGATATGTGTCAATCCGTAAATCTTTTTCGTTTATTTCAATTTCGATATTGTCATCGACATCGGGCCAAACATCCACAGATGCGAAACTGGTTTGTCTTTTGCCATTGGCATTAAAAGGCGAAATGCGAACCAAACGATGAACACCGATTTCGGCCTTTAACCAACCGTATGCCTTGTCGCCGTCAATTTTAAAAGTGATACTTTTGATGCCGGCAACATCACCAATGTGTTCATCAACCACATTGCAATCAAAATTATGACGTTCAGCCCAACGCGTGTACATGCGTGCCAACATTTGGGCCCAATCCATTGCTTCGGTTCCACCGGCACCCGCCTGGATGAACAAAAAAGCATTATTATTGTCGTTTGGGCCTTGGAACAGTGTGATGAATTTTGCCGCATTTGCGCGTTTCGCCAAGGCATCAATTGCATGTGCGATATCGGCATCATCTGGGGCCATTTGATATAAATCGACCAAGTTTTTGTAATCGTTTTTCAGTGAATTAAAATCCGCCAATTCTTTTTCCAGATTTGATTTTTTTTGCAATAATTTTCGTGCCACATCTGGGTCGTCCCAAAGTTTTTCATCGGCGGTTTTTTCATTTAATTCAGCAATTTCGGTATTGATTTTATCGATATCCACACATGCGTTAATCGCATCAATATCGTTTTGAATTTGGGACAAGATTTCGTTTTGTGTAATCATTGTTTTTTTATGATAACAATTTCATTTTGCAAATCAATAAATAATTGCAATAACCTTAAAAATGTGATAAAATTTATACGAAAGTGAGAGAGGATTTGTATGAAAAATATTATTGCTTTGTGCGGTTTATTGGGGTTGGTTTGCGGTGGTTCTGCATTTGCTGTGTCGGCTGGGACGGTGACTGGCAATGGCGCAAATCGTGGAACTGCGTTGATTTCTAATTCTGTATCTGGGGGTGTAAATAATATCGCGGGCAATCGCGGAATGGCGGGTGTTGCGAACGCATATAAACAGGTTCAGTTGGCGAATTATTATATGAACACTCAACTAGATGTCGGCACCGCTTGCAGTGAAAGAATCATGAAATGTTTAAATGAATATTGCGACGGAACGACCATTTCTGGCGGAATTGTTCAGGGACGCTGTGCATATTCTACTGAAACAGAATTATATAATTATGCGTTATTATGCTTGCAAAAAGATAATTCTCAGTTATTACCACAATATAATGTGAATACGAAATACAGTACTGGTGCAATGAATACTGCGGCGCGTTTGTGTCCGCCGTATGTGCAACAAAATTTAATGTCTTATTTGTCCATGGCGAATATGGCGGATAAATTATCGAAATCGCACTCTGATTTGTGTTTGCAACGTCGCCAAGAATTAGAGG
>JAFXVB010000041.1 GCA_017534945.1 Alphaproteobacteria bacterium
ATATTGCCGCCGATGCGGGTGTGTCTTTTGTTGCATTGCATGGGCGAACAAGGTCGGCGGGATATTTGGGTGTTGCGGAACATCCAAATGTTATGAATTGCCCGATTCCAATTATTGCAAATGGCGATATAAAAACTGTCGATGATGTGCGATTAATGGAAGATTTAGGGTATGCCGGTGTTATGGTTGGACGTGCTATGCTTGGGGCGCCTTGGAAATTAAATGAATTAATGGGTGGCAAAATTCCCACTGATTTAGGTGCAATTGTATTGCGACATTTGGATTTGGTTTTGGATTATTATGGTGTACGCAGTGGGGTACCATTGTTTCGAAAGCATGCGGCGTGGTATTCGGCGGGATTACCTGGGGCAACTGCGTTTCGGGTGGCGGTCAATCAAATAACAGATGCAAATGAATTAAAAGAAAAAATATCTGCATTTTGGGGTTGCGTTGCTAAAATATAAAGGTATCATATTATAGAACATTATAAACCAAGGATACGAATATGAATAATGAAGAAAAAATCAATGATGTAAAGCAAGAATTAAGTGTTGGTGAAATATTGCGCAATGCTCGCACGATGGGACGCAGAAAACGTGAAATCAGTACGATTGCAAAACAATTATGTATAGGTGAGGAATTTTTAGAGGCACTGGAAAATGGTGATTATAAAAAAATTCCTGAAATTGTTTATGTTTTGGGTTTTGCGCGAAATTATGCGATGGAATTGGGCTTGGATCCAGATGAAATTGTTAATAAAATCAAAACAGAATTGGGAATTGAACCAGAATGCGAAGTGACCATTACCAATGAAGATTTAGAAGAACGCAATAAAACCGCAGAATACAAAGCAAAAATACAAGAATGGATTCGTATCGCAATTGAATATGTGCGGAAACATTGGTTGTGGTTTGCGATTGGTGGTGGTGTGGTTGTATTGGCTATGTTGATGGTAATCATCTTTGGCGGATCTGCACCAGAGGCGGAAGAACCTGTGGCACAACCTGTTGTTGAACAAAAGGTCGAAGCATTGGAAGAACCTGTATATAATATTCCTGTGCGGGAACGTTTTGGAAAAGAAAATATGGCCAAGGCAAATGTTATAATCCAAGCAATAGAAGATTCATATGTTGGTGTCGAAGATGCCAAGGGCAAGGTTGTGTTTGGTCGGTCTTTGGTTACTGGGGATGTATATTATGTGCCGGCTGGTAATGGCTTTAAAGCAAAGTTCGGTAATGCGGGTGGTGTTGATATTTGGGTGAATCGTGAATTGGCGCCAAAGGTTGGTGCAAATAAAACGTCCAAGAAAGATGTATCGCTGAATCCTGAATCTTTGATGAAAAAAGCGAAATAGTTTTTATGATGGGGTGGGGGGAATTTTTTTCCTTTACCCCATTGTATTTTTTAATAAATTATCTATATTTTGCATCATGAGTAGCGTTATAAAAATTCGCGGTGCGCGCGAAAATAATCTTAAAAATATCGATTTGGACATACCAAAAAATAAATTGGTGGTCGTGACTGGGGTATCTGGTTCTGGTAAATCGTCGTTGGCATTTAATACTATTTATGCCGAAGGTCAACGTCGATATGTAGAATCTTTATCTTCGTATGCGCGGCAATTTTTGGATATGCAAAAAAAACCGGATGTTGATTTCATAGAAGGTTTGGCACCTGCGATTTCTATTGAACAGAAAACCACATCAAAAAATCCGCGTTCAACCGTTGGAACAGTGACAGAGATTTATGATTATTTGCGTTTGCTTTGGGCTCGTATTGGTGTGCCGTATTCACCTGTGACTGGGTTGCCGATTAAATCTCAAACTATTGCGGAAATGGTTGATTGGACTATGCAAATTCCAGAATCAACACGTATTTATGTTATGGCACCATTGATTCGCGAACGCAAAGGTGAATATCGTAAGGAATTGGCTTTTTTGGTAAAACAAGGTTTTACACGTGCAATTATTGATAATGAGTTGGTTGATTTGGGCACAATGCCTCAACTGGATAAAAATAAAAAGCATAATATTTTCGTAATTGTTGATAGATTGCAAATGCCAAAATCAGGTGATGATAATATTGATGAATTTAAATCGCGTTTATATTCTTCGTTCGAAGGGTCCCTGCGTTTGGTACCGGGTGTCGTTTTGGTACGGCGATTGGATACAAATGAAGATACATTGTATTCTCAAAATTATGCTTGTCCGGTCAGTGGTTTCACTGTGCCAAAAATAGAACCACGACTTTTTTCTTTTAATGCGCCGATGGGGGCGTGTCCGGAATGTGATGGTTTGGGGGTTAAATTAAATATTTCGCCTGATTTAGTTGTGCCGGATCCGTCAAAATCTATATTGGCGGGTGCAATTGCACCATGGTCACGTGGCGGAATGTTGACACAATACGATAATTTATTAGATGCATTGCATAAAAAGTATAAAATATCTTTGTCAAAGCCATGGCATGTTTTACCCCAAGAACACAAAGATATTATTCTTTATGGAACTGGGGACGAAGAAATTAAGATAAATTGGAACGGATTTGTGTATTCAAAACCGTTCGAAGGGGTTATTCCAAATCTGGAAAGACGGCTTCGCGAATCGGACAGTGATGCAATGCGTGCGGAATTGGCAAAATATCAAACGTCCACAGAATGTCCAATGTGTCATGGAAAACGTTTAAATATCCAAGCGTTATGTATCAAGATAAATGGTTTTGATATCATTGATGCATGTGATTTGGCGGTATGTGATTCTTTGCGCTGGTTCATGGATTTACCAAATCATTTAACAAAACAAGAAAACGATATTGCGCGAATTGTGTTGCGTGAAATTACAGACAGACTTCATTTCTTGGAAAATGTTGGTTTGGGGTATTTAACTTTGTCGCGTATGGCGGGAACATTATCCGGTGGTGAAGCACAAAGAATTCGTTTGGCGTCCCAAATTGGTAGTGGGTTATCTGGGGTTTTGTATGTTTTAGATGAACCTTCGATTGGATTACATCAAAGTGATAATGATCGATTGTTGGATACATTGAAAACGCTTCGTGATAAAGATAATACAGTTATTGTTGTAGAACATGATGAAGATGCAATGCGCGCAGCAGACTTTTTGGTTGATATAGGTCGGGGTGCGGGAATAAACGGCGGAAATGTTATTGCATGTGGTACCCCGCAACAGGTTATTGATAATCCGGATTCGCTGACTGGGCAATATTTATCTGGGGTGCGTAAGATAGAGGTGCCGTCAAAACGTAGAAGCGGAAATGGTCATGTTATTTCTATTCATGGCGCGCATGCGAATAATTTAAAAAATATAGATGTTGATATCCCGCTTGGTAAATTTGTTGCATTGACGGGGGTTTCTGGGTCTGGCAAATCGACATTATTATTAAATACTTTATATCCGGCGTTGATGCGTGCATTGTATAATTCAAAGTTAGAGGTTGGTGCTCACGACATTATTCGTGGTATGGAAAATGTTGATAAAGTTGTGGATATTGATCAATCGCCAATTGGACGCAGCCCGCGTAGTAATCCTGCAACATATACTGGTGTATTTACAGATATTCGTGATTTCTTTGCAGAATTGCCAGAGGCCAAGGCGCGTGGATATACATCTGGTCGTTTTTCTTTTAATGTAAAGGGTGGACGATGCGAAGCATGCCAGGGTGATGGTCAAATTAAAATTGAAATGAATTTCTTGGCGGATGTATATGTCGAATGCGACAAATGCCATGGAACACGGTATAATACCGAAACTTTGGCGGTAAAATATAAAGATAAATCAATCGCTGATGTTTTAAATATGACGGTTGAAGAAGCGTACAGATTTTTTATAAATGTGCCAAAAATTGCGCGTAAGTTAGAATTATTAAAACGTGTCGGGTTGGATTATATAAAACTGGGACAAAGTTCATTGGATTTATCCGGTGGCGAAGCCCAGCGTATAAAACTATCCAAAGAGTTAAGTGCGCGCAGTACCGGTCAAACCATTTATATCTTGGACGAACCGACCACAGGACTTCATTTCGAAGATATCAAAGCGTTATTAAATGTTTTGCAAGAATTGGTGGATCAGGGCAATACCGTTGTCGTGATTGAACATAATTTGGATGTTATAAAATCCGTTGATTGGATAATTGATTTGGGACCAGGGGGTGGTGCAAATGGTGGTCGCGTTATTGCAACCGGCACCCCAGAACAAGTTGTGAATATTCCGGAATCTTTGACAGGAAAGTATTTAAAGAAGTATCTGGACAAATAGTAAAGTTTTTGTAATATTTTTAGAAAAGGAGCAAAAAATGTTTGGTTTTGGTAAAAAGAAAAAAACAGATGATGTAAATGTGGCGGCCGAAGATATAAAAATGCCATCTGGTATGAAAGAGACCGCAGAACGTATGATGTCTGGGCAATTTGATATGAATGATATGTTGGCCCAATTAAAACAAATTAAAAAGATGAGTAATTTTAGTGGATTGTTAAAGATGGTTCCTGGCATGTCTGGGGCGGTGGCTGCGATGAAGGAAAAAATCAAAGATGGCAGTGTGGATGCTCAAATCAAGATTTTAGAGGCTATGACCGCTGTGGAGCGTGCTGATCCAGAGAAAATTTTTGCGAATGCAAAAACTCGTATTGCTGAACAGGCAGGTTGCACCGTGCGTGATGTTGAACATATTATAAAACAATATTTGAAAATGAAACAGCAAATGGCAATGATTCAACGCATGGGCGGAATGGAGGCCGTAATGCAACGCATGCAACAGGGTGGTGTTCCAGGTGGCGTGCCAGGCGCAAAATAATAAAATATAAAAATATAACAATTAGGGATAAGGAGGGAGAGTATAATTAAGGGACGTTATTATGATGTCATATGAAAGGTTTGTCGATGTAGAGTTGGGTTCGGTGTTTTCTGGTGAACCTTTGGTTGAAAAATATGTGGTAAAAATAAAGTCTTTAATTATAAAACACGATGATTGTAGTGATGCCGGGGTTGTGTTGGAAACAAAAGATATTCCATCTAAAGACCTTGATGTTGCTCAAGATTTTGTTTCTGGTGTTAAACAAGATATAAATAATAATCTTGGAATTGTTGCAAATCCTTATTTAATTTATAGTGTGCAAAGTCTTGATAATATGTTGCATCCTTGTCGATCAGTGTATGTGAAATACGGGGTTGTGGTACCTTTGGATTATCGCGGGCGTGTCCCGGTGATGACACCTAACAAATGTACTGTGGTGCGATATGATGCTTCGTGTACAGGATTGCGTGAAACAGAGTGGATGAGTCTGGGGAATACACCAAAATTAAAATTCCAAGATGTGCCGGATGATATTCAATTGCCGAATTCTTGGGATGGAAAACCCGCAAAATATGCGTTCATAGATAGTGCTTTCTTTTTTGAAGAAACAAAATTTGCGCGTGAATTTCGTGATGAAATGTTAATGCAACAGGCTTTGCGCAGATATGTGTTTTATAAAAAAATCGAAAAAACATGGTAAGGATGTAACAATGTATGAGTATAAAGCTTGTATTTTACCAGTTGATATTTTGAATACGGGCAAATTTCATTTTAATTGTGAGTTTGAACATGATACAGAATCGCCATTTGGGTATTATGTCACTGATTATTGGAATATGTGCAAAGATAATGGTAAATGGCATTGTTCACGTGAAAAAGATTTTTATACTCAAAGCGAATCGGTAAAACATAATATTGAAAACCAGGTAAATTTAATAAAAAGTTATATTGGCAATCCTTATTTTATAAATAAACTTAAACGCAATGATGAATATACTATTCATATGGTTTACGATATTTTTGAACCATTAAATATGCAATCCAAGAAAGCGGTTTTGATAAAGCCAAACGATTGTCGTATCGAAAATATAGAAAGACAATCTAATGTAAGAAATGTTGCGTATTTACCCGAATTTGTGAAAGAACGTGTTCGGCCATGGTGTTCTTTTGTTATTGCGGATTATTATTTTAATACTAAAAATGGCGCGGATTGTTTTTATGAAGAAATGAATATTTTGATTCAAATGTCTAAAATTTGGCATTATCATGATATGAATAATTTTGGACGGTAATAATATGAAAATATTAAACAAGAAAATTGCGGCGCATAAATCATCTGTTGCATGGCTTCAACGTCAGGCGGCTGACCCGTATGTGGAACGTGCGCATAAAGATGGTTACCGTGCGCGGGCAGCGTATAAATTGATTGAAATGGATGAAAAGTTTCATTTTCTTAAAAATAATCAGGTTGTGGTTGATTTGGGCGCGGCGCCGGGTTCTTGGTCACAATATATTGCGCGAACATATCCAAAATCCAAAATTTTTGCAATGGATTTATTGGAAATTACCCCAATTAATAATGTTGAATTTTATCAAGGCGATTTTACAACGGATGAAGCATTGCACTGGTTAGAAGAAAAATTAAATTTAATCAATACAGAACATGGCACAGTAGATGTTGTTGTGTCGGATATGGCGCCAAATACTGTTGGACATAAGAAAACAGATCATTTGCGTCAAATGGTGTTGTTGGAATATGCTTTTGATTTTGCTGTGCGTGCATTAAAGGTTGGTGGAACTTTTGTTGCGAAATCTTTTACCGGTGGTACAACTGATGATTTGTTAAAGCAGATAAGGGCGCGTTTTCAAAATGTGCATCATATAAAACCACCTGCATCACGCAAGGATAGTGTAGAAATGTTTATTGTCGCCACAGGGTTCAAAGGGTAGATTGTTATGATTGAATATAAAAAGTGTGTGTTAAAGTTTGGTGGTTCGGTAATTGCGAACCCAGATTCAATTATCCAAGTTGCTGATGTGATTAAAAATATATCCAATGAATATAAAGTTATGGCTGTGGTTGTGTCGGCAATGGGTAAAACAACCAACAATCTTGATGCTTTGGCGCATAATGTTGCGGCGAATCCCGATAAACGCGAATTAGACGCTTTGTTGGCGACGGGTGAAATGCAATCTGCGGCATTGATGGCGATGCGATTAAATGCAATTGGTGTTCCAGCACGCAGTTATAATGCGATGCAAACCGGAATCACAACCGATAATAATTTTGGTAATGCTAAAATTGAGCATACGGATTGTATGTGTGTGAATCCTTTGTATGGTGTGCCGGTTGTTGCTGGATTCCAAGGTGTGACACAATATGGTGATATCACAACTTTGGGGCGTGAAGGTTCAGATATTACTGCGGTTACTTTGACGGGGATGTTGTGTGCTGATTTTTGTTGGTTTTTCAAAGATGGTGGTGGTATTTACGATAAAAATCCATCAAATCCGGACGCCAGATTATTCAGGGAAATATCATATACAAAAATGTTGGAATTGATGCGTGAAAATAAAACTCATGTTTTACATAAATGGAGTGTGGAATTGGCGCGAACATGCAGAATGCCTTTGTTTGTGTCTGGGATAGATGATATTCATAATGGAACATGGATTAAAAAATTGGTTCATCCAAAAGTTCGTTAGTTTTTTATCATATTTTATGTTTTTTGTGGTATAATTCTCGTGAAAAGGTGATTTTTTATGGCAGAAGTAAATACAGATGAAGTTTTCAAAAAATTAAAAAAGCAAAATGGCGAGGGTGTTGCCAAAGTAATCCGCGAAGCGGTGTTGTTGGATGTGCCAAATATTGTGCATATTTTGGAATTTGCTGGGAATAATCCAGATGAAGCACGTGCGTTAATTCCTTTTATTCGTGAACGTTATAAAGCCAAAACAAGATCAGAAATTTTTGTAGATAAAAATCCGTTAGAATTATTAAATGATGCAGGTTATGACGCATTTGTTGTGACAAATGAAACACAGAAAAATTCCATAAAAAAATATTTTCGTGCAGAAGAAGAATTGTGTACATTTCGGGATCCAAAGCGACTTGAAGATTTTTACATAATTCATGCGGTGAAACGCGGTGCTGATAAAATCAAACCGGCAGAACATCCAGAACGTCAGGATGAATATGGAACGTCCGTTATATCAATTCAAATTGCCAAAAAGGGCGGGTTTATATCAATAAAAAATCGTTATAACCATACGGTGAATGACCCAGATGCAACATTTAGTAATTATCCTGATTTCATTATTCCAGGGCTAACAAATTCATTAAGACAATTTTTTAATGTTGATTTTGATGTGACGGAAAGTTTGTTGCCAGATGGTTTTTGTTCTATTAACGGACAAATATTTGAATTTAATTACAGAATGTGGGGGGCTATTATACCCCAAGAGGAAGAACGCGGGTATTATGGATATGGGGATGGTTTTTATTTTTATGGCGATAATGTTATAAAATTCAATCGTGATTATGAAATAATGCTGGAAAATTATGTCTTGAATCTTCGTGAAGGGACATTAAAAGATTTGATAATACAAGAATCGGATGGCCCAAGTGAATTTGACCAAAGAAGGTATAAGAATAAACAAAACACCATGAAGGTG
>JAFXVB010000005.1 GCA_017534945.1 Alphaproteobacteria bacterium
ATTTGGCGTTTCTGTATTAAAGTTATGATTTGTGCAACGCGTTGAGTGTGCAAATGGACGATTATATGTTGATGTCGAACCATCGACATATGTTTTGCGCCATGTCGCATCACCCTTGTAAAAAGCATTATAATATGTCCAATTACTGCCACTTTGCGTATATCGGCATGTTTCATTATTTTTCCACAATTCCCCCATGAACCATTGCACCGGGTCAAAGATTTTATACCAATGCGGGTCACCGTTTTCATCTTCGACCAACAAACATTGATGTCCCGCCGGGCAATTTTCTGTATTTTCCGAATCGGTATAATCGTCCGCCGGGCGGGTTTGTTTATCCGCCGCCAATTCACCGATGCTATTCGCTTGGTTAATTGTTTTTTCGACGACATGCGCGATTGTCCGCATAGCGACATTTTGAACGAACTTTGTGCGTTCAAATGCGGCCTCGCTGCGTGCGGTGGTTGCGATTTTTCCAACGCATTTGGTTGGTGCGACATACGCGGACGCAGATTCACCGATTTCCAGCATTAAATTCTGGGTGCCGGTTGCATCGATTTTTGCGATATCGACCAAGAAATCACCCTTTAAATCAAATGTTATAATTGGTTTATCCGCACCGTTCAAACCATTGTCGGCGACACCGAACACCCAACCATCGCGGGCGGCGATGCTTTCAGCCGCGCTGTCGTCCAGCTCTAAATCGCTGGACGCCAGCGCCGCCTTGATATCGGCTAACGCCGTCAAGGCTACCCCGTCGCTGACGCGACGGATTCTTATTGCCCATTGTTTACCGTCGTTTGCGGCGATTGATGCGGTATATTTATTTTGCTGTAATTGGACTGTGCGTGGAACCTGATAATCGTAAAGTTTTCCGTTTGCCAAATTTTTTCCGCACATTTGAACGGCAGCCGGCCTGCCCAAGGCGCCAACCCCAAACACCGCCGCGCGAAAGGCGGAGCGGCCGCGGACGTAGTACGCGCAGACGTACGCACAGTAGTTCGCACAATTGGCGGCCGAACTGCGCGTGTGGCGGAAGACCCAAGCGGCCCCACGGGGCGACATCCAGTCGCCCGCCACCGCGATGTCAGCGCCAGACTTGGCGCTGACACCGGTTAATTTGCACCAACAATTCTTTTCGCCATCTTCGGTCACAGTGGTATATGGGTCAATCATATCATAATTTGGTCTTGCAAAGGTTCCCCCCACCCGATTGCATTGGGCAATCCCGCGAATCGTTGCCCCGGATGATAACACAGACCCCGATTCCAGCTTTGCCAACGGCCACTGAACCGTCCATTCGTTTTGATGTTGGGCGCGATTCGCCGATGTAAAACCGTTCTTCCAACTGGCATAAGATGCAGAATACGCACCACCAATGGTCGCGCCAACATCATCACCAACATAACCCAAAACCAATTCGGACGAATCGCCCGTAATCGAACCATATACAAAAAGGTCGGAAATTACATCGTCGGCGTTTGGCACAGCAACCGCCGCCCCCGGCATAAACGCCAAACAAGCACACATCGCATATATATAAAAGTATTTGTTCTTTGACATGTTTTTCCCTTCCTTTTTCTTGTCCCACAAAGCGTTTTGCAAAGTGGGATTCTTTCGATTTTTTTCCCTCGTCATACCGCCGCAAGTTCCCCTCTATGGAGGGGTGGCGCGAAGCGCCGGGGTGGGTCCCGTCATACCGCCTTCTTCTTCGTCATACCGCCGAAGGGCGGTATCCAGTTGGCACTTTGTGCCAACTTGTGTCATTCCTTCCACTCGTCATACCGCCGCAGGGCGGTATCCAGTTGGCACTTTGTGCCAACTTGTGTCATTCGGCATCTATTACGCAAGTTTGCTTTCGCAAACTGGATCCCGCACGTCTGCGGGATGACGCCCGAACGAAGCGGAATGACGACCGAACGGTCGTTTGCCGCCGGAACGGATATCTTTCAAAGGGTCATTCGGGGCATAAAGCCTGATAACACGCGTTAATACAAACGCTTTTTTCCAAGTTCACAATCGAACTTGTGGGAATTGAATTCGAGGACATTTCCCAAACAAACCCTTTGGAACATATCCGTCCCCATGGTGTTTTTTCAAAGTTCCAAGTTCCCCTTTTATCGGGCCCCGCGAAATTGCAAAATTTCGTGGGTGATTCCCGGAGGGGTGGCGCGAAGCGACGGGGTGGTTCCCGTCATACCGCCTTCTTCTTCGTCATACCGCCTTCTTCTTCGTCATACCGGCGAAGGCCGGTATCCAGTTTTGCGCATATCGCGCAAAACTTGTGTCATTCCTTCCACTCGTCATACCGCCGAAGGGCGGTATCCAGTTGGCACCACCGGTGCCAACTTGTGTCATTCGGCATCCATTACGCAAGTTTGCTTTCGCAAACTGGATTCCGGCCTCCGCCGGAATGACGCCCGAACGATGCGGGATGACGACCGAACGGTCATAGCCATTTTTTTATAAAAAAAACACCGTCTTCAATCTAAGAGCGGTCGGGGTGATCGAAAAAATCAAACATGACAAATGATTCCTGCACGCCTTACGGTTCATGCAGCACCCCGTCCAGAAAACCACAATCGGGGATATAATCATTTATATAAACATTATCGGTTTATAAAATTAGAAAGTACAAAAAATTTAAAAAAAAGATTTTGCACATACCAACAGTATAAACCATCGGTGCAAAATCTGAATAAGCAACTTTTCACACATCATTACCAAATCATCGATTCGATATGTGCGCCAAAAGGAATACAATGCAAATCTTGCACCGGTCATGTTTTTTGAGGCTTTTCGACGACCCCGAATTCAACTCTTATTGAATTCAAATTCATTATAGGAAATCGAAACACTGTTTTGCAAATAATTTTTTGAAAGATTTTAATTTTTTCGTCATCCCGGCTTTTTCCTCTCGTCATACCGCCTTCTTCTTCGTCATACCGGCACCGGGCCCCGCGAAATTGCAAAATTTCGTGGGTGGATCAAGGCCGGTATCCAGTTTTGCGCATATCGCGCAAAACTTGTGTCATTCCTTCCACTCGTCATACCGCCGAAGGGCGGTATCCAGTTGGCACTTTGTGCCAACTTGTGTCATTTGGCATCTATTACGCAAGTTGACTTCGTCAACTGGATTCCGGCCTTCGCCGGAATGACGATAAGCGCGATATCCATTACGCAGGTTGCCGCCTTTGGCGTCAACTGGATCCCGGCCTCCGCCGGGATGACGACCGAACGTAGAATGACACATCAAACATTAATCTGGGGAAAAACCGTTCAACTTCAAAAATTCTGGATACAAATCATTCCATTCTGGATTTTTTTCAATAATAAGTTTGATTTTCCAATTCCTGTTCCATTCTTTCAATTGTCGTTCGCGTTTAACCATATAATCCAAACTTTCGTGATATTCATAATATACCAATTTATTACAATTATGTTTTGCAGAAAAAGATTTTGGATACGCTTTGTTTTTGTGTTCCCATACGCGACCAATCAAATCAGATGTAGAACCCGTATATAAAGTTCCCATCCGTTTTGATGCCATAATATATACATAACCACCAGATCTCATGCTTTATGAGTTTATACAGATTAATTACTATTGCAATATTTTTATTCCATACCATCCCGCCTTCTTCTTCGTCATCCCGCCTTCTTCTTCGTCATACCGGCTTCTTCTTCGTCATACCGGCTTCTTCTTCGTCATACCGCCTTTTTCCTCTCGTCATACCGGCGAAGGCCGGTATCCAGTTTTGCGCATATCGCGCAAAACTTGTGTCATTCCTTCCTCTCGTCATACCGCCGAAGGGCGGTACCCAGTTGGCACCACCGGTGCCAACTTGTGTCATTCGGCATTATTACGCAAGTTTGCGTTCCGCAAACTGGATCCCGGCCTCCGCCGGGATGACGCCCGGATGCGGAATACCACCCCTGCAATTCAACCTTAACTGAACCCTAAAAAAAAATCCCGACATTTTGTCGGGATTTTTTTTAATTCAATGGTGCGCCCCAGTTTTGTTGGATACTACGTTCTGCATCCAACGGGCTTACCAATACTTGGGGGGTTAAAATAACCACCAACACATCGCGACCCGATGATGTCGACCGCGAACCAGACAACGCCATAAAGTCTGGGTCGCCCAAACCATAACGCGTGTCGTTATTCTTTTGCTTTTCAAATCCAGATACAACCAACATTTGACCGGATTCCATTATGACTTCTTGCATAAAACTGCGTTCTTCGACCTCTGGCAATTGCAATGTGACTTCGCCAATTGATTGTGTCGACATTTTCACCAATTCACGCACAGACATACGGAACAACAACAAAATCTTGCCGTTTTCCAAAACATTTGGTAATAACTGCATCGAAAAACCTGTTTGCAAATCAGCCTGGTCAACGGTACTGGATTCGACCGTTGTAAAGTTGCGCGATTCGAATCGTTTGATGTATCCGGTTGATGTCATATTGCTGACCGGGGCAACACGATTATTGCGCGTCGTCACACCAACATTTGTCACCAAAGACACTTTACCCTGCTTTGCCAATGCCTCTATCAAGCCGGCACTGCCCGCGGCACGCGCCATCGAACCGTTCATAATTTGGTCGTTTGTGTATGCGCCACTGACCACACTGCCATTTTCCATGTGTGTCGCACCGGTCGAACCAGACAAAGCGTTCGACAAAACCGCGATATTCATTGAACTGGCCCCCACAGCCGCCAAATTATTCTTTGGATTCGCAACAATATTCAACCCAGATGTAGAATTAATCGCCGCCGCCAAATTCAACCCAAACGCAGAATCGTTCGCAATTGAAACCTGTAACACTTTGACATCAATCGTCACCAATTGCGACAAACGCTTGTTTTGACGGTCAACATAATCACCAATACGCGCCAATACCGACGGTGGCGCCGTCGCAGTTATTGTTCCCAAACTGCGCGATACGGTGAAATCAGAATTTTCCGCACGACCAACAATGGCGGTCAACGCCTTTTCAACCTCGTCCCATTCCTTCATCGTTGATTCAAGGACAACCTGGCCTGAATTATCTGCTTGGACCGCGGTTTGATAAGAAATATCCGTTCCCAACGCATACAATGTAAATGTCCGCGTTTCCGTTTCATAAAATACAATTGCAGATTTGTCGTAATACCATAATAAATCTAAATCCGTTGCAACCTGGGACAATAACCCAGACAATTTGCCCGTATATGCAACATTGATTGTTTTCTTTAACTTTTCACTGTTGATTTGTTTATCAATCTTTACAGGAATCCCCGTCACAGAATTTATATCGTTTGCCAAAACCTGTAATGTCACAGGTTCATCTAATAAAATCGTTACCCCGGTATCACTTTCAAATTGAGACGGCAAATTATTCTTGTGTTCCAAAGATATGGATTTATTACCCAACCATACCCCTTCGGACATGGATACGGTATCGCCACTGGCCACCTTGGCACGTGGATTTTTCGCCATTTCAAACGCATCATACGCATTTACAAAATCTTGATCCACAGTCGCGGCAACCTTGGCCGATTGTTCACGCGCACATCCGGTAAATAACATTACCGCACACGCAAACATAATAAATTTTTTCAAAAATGCCTTCATATCTTTAACCCCCCAAAAAAAATCTGTGGACACAAAAATCAATTTATTCTTCGTTCGTAGAAATCACCAAAACCAAATTTCCTTTATAAAATTTCGCGTATGGCACAGGTGTCGCACGACCAAAATTACGCACCAATGCAGATGCCACATCGGTAAAGCGACCCTTGAATACCGCACTGGCCTCTATTGGGTATTCACGTGATGTTGCCCATACTAAATCCCAACCTTCGCGGTCGCACCAATCTTGTAAAACCTCACGCAGAGTCTGTCCATTTGCAACGACCCATGAACGAACCTGGTCTGGTTGATTTTTGGGTGCTTCGGCATCGGTGTTTTGCGCAACAGCAAATTCATCAACCTCTTCTTCGGCATCCATTTCCCAGAAAGCCGCGTCCGCCGGACGATTGCGTTTTGTGCAATTTTTACGACCACTGCGCGCAACCGCCAAAATTTCACCGCCATCATCTTCCAATGTTTCACGACGAAGCAAAGGCATTTCTGCACCATTTTCACATTCATCATCAAATCCCATCGGGATACGATTACCATGTAACATATTTGCACCACCGGTCCACCCAGAACCATCAAAATCAAAACTGTTTTCAACAACCATATCATCGTCAATTTTGGAAACAATACGAATATTATCAGCATTTTTTGCGCGTTCCGCATCATCACATTTTACAGTCACATCGGCATCAGAGCCAGCCAAAGGCCACGCCGGAACATTTGCATACGCATCAACATATTCCACCGTTTCCGCCGCGCGTTGCGCCGGTTCACGACCGTATTCAGCACGTGATGTATCTGTGAAAACTTCGGATGTTGTCACCTGGGGCAAATATTCACCCGCAAAACAATACCCCGCAGCAGTTGCAAACATTGCAAAAATCAAAAACTTACGAAACATTTAAAGGTCCTTTCTTTCAATCTAGATGCTATTATTATAACAATTCGACCGAATCTGTGCAAGACTAAAAAACACACATATTATTGTTTTTTTACAAAAACATACGAATCGCAAAAATGTGTGTTATACTGGTTATAAAATTACGGGGGTTCACACATGGAAAACACAATCATTTTGGTTTTATTGGGTATAATCTTTATTACTATTATTGCTATATTTATCATAATCAAAAACACAAACACAAAAATCAGTGAAATAAACAAAACCCTGACATTTCAATATAACCTTGTTGTAAAAATTCAATCCATACTGAAAAATAAAAATGCAACAAATGCGGTGGCTGAAAATGCTGAAATCGTTTACCAAGATTTATTGCAACATTTAATTCCAATTATGGCGGCAATTAATGTAATGCCACGCAACACAAACGAACACCCGCTGTGGCGTGCATTGGGGGGGATTATGGACGAATATTCCAAAAATCCATTTGCATTGGAAAAACTGCGTCGTTGTATAAAACTGGACACTGGTATCGCACACAATGTTGCAAACTATATCACTGGTGCAAATCGGTTATTGCAATACCTGACCACAACCGAACCAGATGGAATTTTATCTTCTACATTTACAGATGGATTACTGGGACAATCACTTACATTTTTTAATCAAGCCCAACAACTTGCAGAAAACGGTGAATAAATTTGAAATTAAATGCCGAACTTATTCGTGAAATATCAAAAAAACGCAGTGAACCAAATTGGCTGACTGATTGGCGACTTGCTGCATTTGATAAATGGAAAAAAATGCAAGAACCACATTGGGCGGAAATAGATTATGACCCAATCGATTATGATTCTTTGGAATATTTTGCCGCCGCAAAGGCAATCGATAATTCTGATTTGGCGGACACATACAAACAAATGGGATTACCAGATGCCGAACAACGCGCATTACTTGGTATGGCAACCGATACAGTTATCGACAGCCAATCTGTGCATACATCATACCAAAACGAGTTATCAAAACTTGGGATTATATTTTTGCCTTTTTCCAAGGCTGTAATTGAACATCCAGATTTGGTAAAAAAATACCTTGGCACCGTTGTCCCCAACAACGATAATTTTTTTGCCGCATTAAACGCGGCCGTATTTTCGGACGGTACATTTGTCTATGTTCCACCACACACAAAATGCCCAATTGATTTGGCAAGTTATTTTCGAATTGAAACCGCCAAAATTGGACAATTTGAACGAACACTCATTATTGCTGACGATGGCGCAAACCTAAGTTATATGGAAGGATGCAGCGCCCCCCGTCGACCAAATCATCAATTACACAGTGGCGTTGTTGAAATTATTGTGTGCGACAATGCGCGTGTAAAATATTCAACTGTACAAAATTGGTACGCCGGAAAACAAGACGGCAAAAAATCAATTGGTGGCATTTTGAACTTTGTCACCAAACGTGGAAAATGCGAAAACAATGCAACATTGGATTGGACACAAATTGAAATTGGTTCGGCCATGACATGGAAATACCCATCTACAATTTTGTCCGGAAACAATGCACATAGCGACTTTTATTCATTAACAATAACACGTGGCGCACAACAATCAGACACCGGTACAAAAATGATTCACATTGGAAACAATTCTGTATCAAATATTTTATCATACGGCGTTGCATTAGATGATTCAAAACAAACATTTCGAAGTTTAGTAAACTTTACCGGCGAAAAATGCACAAATGTATCAAAGTGCGACACAACAATTATTGGCGAAAATGCAACCGCCAACACGATACCAACAATTATACATACAAATAATACCAATCACCAATCGCACGAAGCAAAAACAGGTTCAATCGATACCGCAACTTTGTTTTTCCTGGAACAAAGTGGATTGGACACTAACCAAGCAATTGCGTTAATCATTGGCGCATCGGCAAATCCAATTATATCTAGATTACCGATGGAATTCTTGGTAGAATCAAAACAGTTAATACAAATGGCAATACATTAAGGGAAACAAGAACTATGTTGGAAATAAAAAATTTATCTGTATCATTTAACGATAAAATTTTATTGGATAATATAAATATAAACATCCAACGCGGCGCACGTCATTTATTGACCGGTTCAAACGGTTCTGGGAAAACAACATTGGTGCAAACAATTGCAGGTGCCCCAGAATACACAATCACATCCGGCCAGATTATTTTTAACAATATTGATATAACACACGAATCTGCGACACAACGCGCATTGCTTGGAATATTTCTTGGGGCGCAAAATGTTCCTGAAATTCCAGGATTGTCTGTATTAAGTTTTTTAAAATATTCAATAATTGCACACAAAAAATTTGAAACCGGTCGCGATATATCGATGGCGGAATTTATGGAAATATTGGAAAATGCACGCACAAAATTGGATATCCCAAATGATTGGTTAAACCGCAGTATTAATGTTGGGTTTTCTGGTGGTGAACGCAAACGGTTAATGTTGTTGCGATTGATTATGACAAAACCAAAGTTTGCAATTTTGGACGAACCTGATTCTGGGGCGGATTCAATAACGCAACAACAAATCGCGGATACAGTGCACGACATGCATGACACAACCTTTATGTTTATCAGTCACCAACAAAAATTCACAGATTTAATTTCGCCAAGTAATATAACAACACTGGAACATGGAAAAATAAAGAAACAATAAAAACGATGTATATGCATTGAATCCAAGGAAAAAGGAGAAAACAAAATGATGAACGGAATAATAGTTTTTACTGGATTGGTTATACTGTTATGGGTTGGACGGTCTATATTAATACCATTATTGGTTGCAATATTTTTATGGTATTTAATAAATGCAATTGCGGCATATTTTCGCAAAGTTTTACCATTTAATTATTGCGTCAAAAAATGTCCAACATTTTGGCCTGAATTTTTCAATGTATTATCTATATTATTATCCGCAACCAGTTTATGTTGGCTGTTTTACGCATTTGCAACACAAATCAATCCTATGTTTTCAGAATTAGTCACACGCATTCCTGAAATTCAAACAAAATTGATAAGTATCAGCACATACACATTTCATAAATTAGGATTGACCTTTGACATAAACATGTTTCCAAACCTTACCGACATCGTAAAAACAGTCGGGGCATCGGCGGCAAATCTTGCAACATCACTCGGCATGATTTTGATTTACATTTTATTCTTGTTTGTCGAACAAAGCACATTTCATAAAAAATTAGACAACCTGTTTGAAACAAAATCCAAAACAAACAAATTCAAATTTATAATCGACAGTTTCGATAAAAACATGAAAAAATACCTGTTCGTCAAAACAATCATCGCCGCATTTACAGGCATCGGCGCATATATATGGTTGCACATAATTGGATTGGAATTTGCGGGCGTATGGGCGTTTTTAGTATTTATTATGAATTATATACCAACAATTGGTTCAATTGTTGCATGTGCATTACCGATTCTATACGCATTGATTTCGGGCGATTCTTTACATTTACCAATATTGACCGCCGGCGGTTTAATTGCTTTGGAAATAATATTTGGAAATATCCTTGATCCAAAACTTATGGGAAAAACATTAAACCTTTCAACCCTTGCGATACTTATAAACTTGGTATTTTGGGGATTATTATGGGGAATCGCAGGTATGTTTTTCAGTGTGCCAATTTTGGCGGCAATATTCATCATTACCGCGCAATTTGATTCCACACGTTGGATTGCAGTCTTGCTTTCAACCGACGGTCAAATTCCTGACAAAACAGAAGATTAAAATTTCGGCTATATGCATAAAATCCGCCATTTTTACATGACGGATTTTTATTGCCGATTAATCATCGCAATCGCATTTTCTAAAATCACACGCGCAGATTCAGAATCCAATTTTTGTTTAATATCAGAAACCCTGACCCGCCCCATTGATTCTTGTGCAACACTGGACGTTAAATATTCATCTAAAAAACATACGGGCACATCAACAATTTTCAACAATTCATCAACAAAAGCCCGAACACATGTTGCTGTTTCTGATTCTGTTCCATCACCATGCAATGGCAATCCAAAAACCACACCAACAACTTTTTCATTTTTAATTAAATCAGCAATTTGCTGAGAAATAGTTTTATTTTTCTCAGGATTTATAACCGGACGCACAAATACCATTTGACGAGATTCATCACTTATCGCAACACCTGTGCGTTTTGCGCCCCAATCAACCCCTAAAATCCGTCCTTTCACAGGAAAAACCTTGAAATTCTGCAAAATCATAGTATAATTCCTTTACTTTACAAATATAGGATTAGAAATGGCATTTAGCAAGCAACAATTACAAAAATTCGCAGACCTTATCAAAATTGAAATCTCTGACGAAAAATTGGCACAAATGAATATCGACAGTATTGTCGAATGGTTGGATAAATTACAAAAAATCGATACAAAGGGTGTTGAACCATTGTTAAACCCATGCGAACACGATTTACCAATGCGTGGGGACACTGTCACCGAACCAAATATGCGCGATAAAATCTTGGCAAATTCACCAGACAAGGCGGGCGTATCACGCGGTTATTTTGCGGTACCAAAGGTTATGGACGCCGATTAAAAGGAAATTAAAATGGCAAAGAAATCAAATGTATTTTTGAAAACATCTTATAATTATCATGCTGGCGAAGCTAAACCATGTGGGTATTGGACGGTTAATGGAATGAACGCATTCTTAGAACAACTCAAAAACACAGATATTCCTGTTGAATCATGCATATTACAGATATGTGCAAAAATGACCAAAGAGGTATCCATCGCACACAACTATCAAAGAGATACCGACAAGGGTTTGATAATTTCAATAAATCCAGTCAACAGAAAATGCAAAATTAGAGATACAAAAAATTGCATAAAGTGCATTGCATCTGGCAAATGTTGTGATGAATTTGTTATAAACTTAATTGGTAAAAAATTATTTGCGGATAAATACACAAACGAAAAATAAAGGACATATAAAAATGCAACATAAAATTACACAACAGGTAAAAATTTGTCCGCTGGATTCATTCTTGAATGTTCGTGAACACGGTGGTCCCGATACTCCATACCAATTGGAAATATATCATTCCGACAAAAGTCCCAAAAAAAATATTGGTGCAATATCACATTATTCTGGAAAATATTCATATACCATTGGCGCACATGTTGATGTAAAACTGCAGGTTTCTGTAAACATGGGATGCTGGCTGACCAACATCATCATGAACCAATGTTTGATAGATTATATTCGTGGACAATAAAAAAATATCAAGAAAAGTAGAATTATGGTCAAAAAAAGAAAGTTTCGCGATCCAATGAAATACAAAACTGACGACGTTATGCGTGGCGGGATTATTGTGCGACAAACACGCAAAGAAAAACGCACAAAACGTATGTTGGATATATTGTCCCAGATAGTGGTCCAGGATCACATGATGGACCGTAACTTAAACGCATTACGCGATAAATACAATTTGCAAGACTATGTTCCTGATTTCAACAAACCTGATTCAGAACAAGTTGCACAATTCAAAACAGAGTGTGCTGAAATTGTCGCAAAATACGATGTTATTTTGTCACGATTGGGCGCTGAATATACTGCCATGTTTTTAATTGCGAATAACATTGCGCATCGTGGTAAATTATTACATCCTGATACAGCAATAAAAAAACTGTATAAAATGCAACAAAAAGGCAGTATCTATGCATGTATTGCAGAAACACACATTACAAACAGTACAACACCATCGCTGTCTTATTCTGCGGTTTCCCAACCTAACCTGCACTATTATTTACATAAATATTATGGTGTCACTTTGATGGATTACACAATGTATCAATATTGTACGAAACAAATTAATTTGAATAAACAATATGGTAAATATGGTGCAAAAGATTTACAACATTATGAAAATTTGGTTAAAAAATTTCATGCCGCTGTTATTAACAATAAAATACAGCAACTGGACAACAGACCTTTTTAAGATATAAAAACAAACAAAACAGGAAGAAAGAAATGATTGATTTAACAATAGTTGAAGCATTAAAAAAACTAAAATCACGCGAAATATCTGCGACCGAATTAACACGTGCGCACCTTTCCCGCATTGAAAAATTCGGGGCTGAATTAAATTGCTATATCACCACGACCCCTGAACGCGCACTGGCCGATGCGGCGGCGGCGGACGAACGTTATGCAAATGGCACAGCGCGTGTTTTAGACGGTATTCCAATCGCGATGAAGGATTTATTTGCAACACGTGGCATTCGCACAACCGCGGCATCACGAATGCTGGAAAATTTTGTTCCAGAATATGAATCAACCATTTCACAAAAATATATTGATGCCGGCACAGTATTGTTGGGTAAAGCCAACTTGGACGAATTTGCAATGGGCACATTTTCCAAAACTTCCTATTTTGGTGCCCCGGTCAGTCCTTGGCAACGGACACGCAAATTAACCGCCGGTGGTTCATCGGGTGGCACAACATCGGCCGTTGCGGGGGGACTCGCCATGGGTGGAACCGGTACAGACACCGGTGGTTCGATTCGTTTTCCTGCATCAATTACGGGACTTGTCGGTGTAAAACCAACATACGGTTTATGTTCGCGTTGGGGTTGTGTTGCATTTGCATCAAGTTTGGATACACCCGGACCAATCGCACGCACTGTCGATGATGCTGCCATTTTGTTATCAATTATGGCGGGCCACGATGATAAAGATTCAACCAGTGCCCCAAATCAACATTTTCATATTGATGGCGAACTGGAACCAATTTTGGGGGCGGGTAAAAAATTACGTATTGGTGTAATCAAAGAATTCAAAGATGTTGAAATATCCGCCGATATGAAACGCATATTTGACGCACGCGTTAATGATTTAAAATCTGCTGGTGCCGAAATTGTAGAGGTTTCTATTCCAAATATCCTGGACGCTTTGGCGGCATATTACATCATTGCCCCGGCCGAGGCATCATCAAACCTTGCACGTTATGACGGTGTTCGTTATGGTTTGCGTGTCGAAGGAAATGATATTTATGATACATACAAAAAAACACGTGCCGCGGGATTTGGCACCGAAGTTCAACGCCGTATGATTATCGGTACCGCGGTATTATCTTCGGAATCATACGATGTATATTTTATGCAGGCCGCACGCGTTCGTCGTTTAATTGCCGATGCATTTGCCCGCGCATTTGAACAATGCGATTTAATCGTATGTCCAGCCGGCGCAGGAACCGCAATGCCATTGGATTCTGATTTATCGCCTTTGGAATATTACGCATTAGATTTATTTACCGTCGCAATGAACTTGGCGGGTGTTCCCGCAGTCAGCGCCCCCGCCGGTATGGCTGAAAACGGATTACCATTGGGTATGCAGGTTGTAGGTCGCCGTTTTGACGATTTACGCGTATTACAATTGGCAAAACATATCCAACAATTTAGTGGCGTTGATAATCGTCCAACAAAAATTATGGGGGAATAAAAAAATGCTGTATAAAACAGCAATAAAAATGGTGGCCAGAAGTGGAATCGAACCACTGACACAGGGATTTTCAGTCCCTTGCTCTACCAACTGAGCTATCTGGCCATCCGTGAGAAGCATATTAGAGTATAAAAAACTAAAAAGCAAGAAAAAATATGTTAAAATAGGTTTCTGTATAAAAAATAAAGGGCAAAAAAATGTACACGATAAAAGGAAAAACTGGTGATTGGGAAGTTGTAATTGGTCTGGAAACACATATCGAAGTATTATCCAACAGTAAAATTTTCAGTGGCGCATCCGCACACTATAACCCAACGGTCGCTCCAAACACCCAGGTTTCCATGGTTGATGCCGCCATGCCGGGCATGTTGCCGGTATTAAACGAATACTGTGTTGACCAAGCAATCAAATTTGGACTTGGTATCAATGCGGAAATTTCCCGCGTCAGTCGTTTTGCCCGCAAACAATATTTTTACCCTGACCTGCCCCAGGGGTATCAAATTTCACAACCGGCGGATCAACCACCTGTGGTTGGACGTGGTTGGATTGAAATCTTGGACGACGATGGCAATCCAAAAAAGATTTTGATTGAACGCGCACACATGGAACAAGACGCGGCAAAAAACAAACACGATATGCACCCAACAAAATCTTTTGTTGATTTAAATCGTTCCGGGGTTATGTTGCTGGAAATCGTGACTTTCTTGGACACAAAAAATCCAGAAAATAATTCATACATTTCATCCCCAGACGAAGCCGAAAGATATCTGCGCAAAATTCGTGAAATCGCACGCGCATTGGGTGTATCCAAGGCAAATATGGAAGAAGGTTCCATGCGTGCCGATGTAAATGTTTCTGTGCGTCGTGTGGGTGACAAAAAATTTGGAACACGTACCGAAACAAAAAACATGGTGTCTTTTAAATTCATAAAAACTGCAATTGAATATGAAGCACATCGCCAGGTTGAAATACTTGAAAATGGTGGCACCGTTACCCAGGACACAATGCGATTCAACCAAGGCGACGGTACAACATCTGTATTACGCAGTAAAGAAGATGCATTGGATTATCGTTATTTCCCAGACCCAGATTTATTACCATTGGTAATTGACGATGAACGCATTGAACGCATACGCAAAACAATGCCGGAATTACCCGAAGCAACCCGCGCGCGTTATATCGAAAAATTTGGTTTAAACGAATACGATGCAATCCGTTTGACCGAAACAATTGATATTTCACATTGGTTTGATACGGCGGTTGGCGACAAACCAGAACGCGCGAAATCTGTGGCGAATTGGATGATAAGCGAATTATTTGCGCATCCTGAAAATTACGATATTGAAAATCAAAAATCCGGTATTGTTGATGGCATGCGTATCATCACACCATCAGATTTAGCTGAATTGGTTGATATGATATCGGCAAACGAAATCAATGGTAAACAGGCCAAAGAAATCTTTATCAAAATGTTGGACGGCGAAATCGGTTCACCAAAAAACATTGCTGATAAATTTGGTATGAAACAAATGACCGATGCGTCAGCAATTGAAAAAGTTATTGACGAAGTAATCGCAAATAATCCGGCTCAGGTTGAACAATACAAATCTGGCAAGGTTGGGTTATTCGGCTTCTTTGTAGGTTCTGTGATGAAGGCCACCGGTGGAAAGGCAAATCCGGCCATCGTCAACGAAATCATGAAAAAGAAATTATCATAAAAATAAAAGGAAAGAAAAATGAAAATAGTCGCTATTATAGAAGACAATCCAATCACAGGCGTTCGTTATGGCACTGTAGAAATCCAAGAATACAATAACAATATACAAAGAAGAATGGATCGGTATTACAGATTACGCAACGATTTGCACCGTAAATCTATAAATACCCTCAGGACAAGAAAAAAATAATTTTATTCGATGCGGAAATTTTATATAAAAACTTTTGGCTGCCAAATGAACGTGTACGACGGATTGCGGATTGCCGCGATGCTGGAACACAACGGGTTTGAACAAACCAATGATGTCACCGATGCCGATATTATTTTGTTAAATACATGCGCCGTTCGTGCCAAGGCAACCGACAAAGTGTATTCTGCATTGGGACGCATACGTCGCGCAAAGAAACCCAATGCAATATATGGAATTGTTGGTTGTGTTGCACGCGAATCTGGCGCCGATGCTTTCCGCAAAATCAAAGATTTGAATTTTGTATTGGGACCACAAAGTTATCACAAATTACCCGAAATTTTAAATGACCCAGATACAAAATTATTAGACATAAATTTGGGTGGTTTGGAAAAATTTGATGAATTACCACCGATTACAAAATCACCTTATGTGGCGTATATTCCTGTCCAAGAGGGTTGTAATCATTGTTGCACATATTGCATTGTTCCATACACTCGCGGCCCTGAAATTTCGCGTTCATTTAACGATATAATGGCGGAAACAATGCATTCAGCAAATGTCGGTGCAATTGAAATTTGTTTCCTTGGGCAAAATGTAAACGGATATAGATATACCGATAAAAACGGAAAAACATATTGTTTGGCCGATATAATACGCGAAACAGCAAAAATAGATTCCGTAAAAAGAATTAGATTTACATCCAGTTACCCAACTGAAATGACCGATGATTTAATTGACATGTTCAAATCAGAACCAAAATTATTACCATTTCTAAACATGCCAATTCAAAGTGGGTCTAATAAAATTTTAGAAAAAATGCATCGTCAATATAACATTGATGAATACATGCAAATCATTGATAAATTTAAAACAGCCCGCCCAGACATACAAATTTCCAGTGATTTTATTGTTGGTTTCCCTGGGGAATCAAACGATGATTTTGAACAAACATGCGATATTGCAAAACGCATAGGATATATAAACTCTTATTCTTTTAAATATTCGCCCCGCCCTCATACTGCGGCGGCAATCATGCAACAACAAATTCCAGAAAATGTAAAAAGCGAACGTTTAATAAAACTGGATTCTATATTAAACGAAAGACAACGCGAATTTAATTTATCATGCGTTGATAAAACTTTTGATTGTTTATACGAAGGCGTGGATAAAACCGGAACAAAATATATTTACCGCACACCATATATGCAACCATGTATTGTAACCACCAACACACCAACGCCATTGGCAAAAATATGCATCACATCTGCAAACAAATCATGTTTGCATGGAAAAATTATTGATTAAAACGAAAACTTTACATCTGCAGAAAATTTACCAGACCAACCAAAATCTGTATCAACAAAACCAATCGACACCGAACCACCAATTTTATCAGCAATTGTCCACGCACCAATTCCAACACCTAAATCTAAATATCCATATGAATTAATTCCGGTTCGCAACATATACCCATATGTCACACCATCCATAAAATATTTGAAACCAACATCATTTCCAATATGTAAAAACGAATCGACAACCTTTACATCAACAACACTTTGCGACAAAGTTGCAATCCCAACAAACGGTGATAAATATATCCCAGATTCAAAATTAAATTTTGCGCCAAAATCTGCACCACCATACAAACCAAACGCATTTGGATTTGATACAGTACCATTATTACTTTTTACACCATCACAATCAATGGACGCAAAACTTAAACCACCAACACCGCGCAAGAAAAAGATTTCATCAAAATCATACTTTAATCGAATATTCCCACCATATATATTTGATTTAAAATCACTGACTTCATTTTGAAAATCTGCCCGCACTGCATACATACCAACACCGATGTTCAACCGACCACCAACACGTGTCCCAGAATTCAAACGCAATCCAGCATTTTGAAAATTCTTTGAATTATAATATGCCGGCGATATAGACATAAAAACATCATCATTAAATTCATACGCACCCAACAATTCATGATGACTTATTACCGACATCGGTTGTAATAACATCTTAGGATTATTTTGCACACCATTTAAAACAACCTGATTATTATGAAAAGCTTCCCTTTGCATATTTACATATTCATTGGCGGTATATCGCTTTATACATCTATGTCCTGAATCATCTGCACAAACACCAATACGATATACATAAATACTGTTCGTACCGTCATCATCATATGTCATAAAATCACCAGATAGCATTTGCAGATTATTAAAGTATATAACATCACTTCCACTGATAGTATTTAGATAATCATTTTTTAATAATATTTGCGTCTTACTACTTTTATTAAATGTCGCATCAAAGGTTTTATCAAAATCAGTATCAACAACAAAAGAAACAATTCCATTATCATGATGACCCACACCAAGATTTGTATTAACCGTCACAGTTCCAGAATTACTTACAATATTATCCAATACCGCAAAAGAATAAGTTCCCGTTCCATTTATCAAAATATCTGTATAAGAACCCGATGTCGGCATAGGATTTGTGCCATTTATATACAAATCCGCCGCATTTGCCGAATAATAAAAACCAATAACAATCAAAGAAGCAAAAAATGAATTTCTCATACAAAATATCTTAATCAACCATCACAAAAAATAAAGGAAAAAATTCTTATTATTTGTTTAAGCATCTATACCTATATAAAAATCGCATCTTATTTGTTATCATCAAAATACCGACACATAAAAAAACAAAAAAATTCATAAAGGAGAAAAATATGAAAAAACTTGCTATTTCTACACTTGCTGTTTTAATTGCATGTCCAGCTTTCGCAGGCTATCAAAACGAAGGCAGCTCTTGGCAGATTTGGGGATTTGACCCATATATCGGCCTGCGTGGTGGCGTTGCATACAACAATACAAATTATAACTTCTTGGGCAACAAAGCATCATTAACCGATGCCACACTCCAAGGCCGCGTGGCACTTGGTTTGGAAATGTGCGACAATTACAGAACTGAAATTGAATGGTCTATGTTCAGCAAAGCAAAAGACACCGCCAGATTTAATGATTACGATGTTGATGTTAAAACAAGTTTACAAACATTATTAATGAACGCATATATGGAATTTGATACACACAGCATGATACGTCCATTTATTGGTCTTGGTGCCGGTGCCGGATTTGCGTCCATTGACCGTTCTGGATTCGGCATTATGCCACACACCAGTGACAAAGCTGGCTTTGCTGCAAATGGTGTAATGGGTATGACATTTGATTGGCAACAATTCGCTGTTGATGTTGCAGCACGTTATACATATGTTGATGTCCAATCTGGATTGCATAATTTCGGTGCAGATGTTGGTATCCGGTTTATGTTTTAAACACGAAACGACCATAAATTATCACAATCTGTTTTCCCGTATATTTCAAAATATACGGGTTTTAATTACAAAAAACCGACCAATTTTGGTCGGTACACTTTTTTACTTTGTAAAACAATTATAACTTTGCCAAAGCCAATTTATTCAGCAATTGCGATTCGATATCTGTCAATAAAGACACCATACCTTGGTTAACTTCTTCGTCTGCAACAATTCTTTCTATGATTTCTATTAAACTTAAACATTTTCTAACAATATCCAATTCAATAAATTTAGGATTTAAAATATTCGCTTTAAAAATACTTTTATCTTCAGTCGCCATAAAATAACGTTCTGCAATTTTATCAACCCAATCATCAATATCTTCACTTAACCTATCGAACAACAAATGTCGTGCATAATCATCTGTTGACCAATGATTTATCTTGCAAGAATATTTAAGTGCGATTAAATGTTGTAATAATTCATACATATTTTCCTCCTTTGTATATGCACAAATAAAAATACACACAAATATAAAAAAAACAAACAAGACTATATTCCGTTGCTATATGCATAAAATCCGGCATTTTTTGAAAACAAACCTAACGCAAAACAAATAAAAACAGATACAATAAAATTGCATTTCATATAAAAAAACCAAAGGAGAAAAAATATGAAAAAAATCATCAAACTGTTATCAATATGCGCCGTCGTTTTAACCGTTGCCGGATGCATGACATCAAACGATTGTCCGTACAAACAACATAACCAACAATACAAAGAAATGTCATACCATGATAAAACACAATGCACAAATCGCGACCACAAAAAACATAGAAAATTACACTCTAAAATGTACACCAGAAACAATCATGGCGAAGCAACAGAAATCGGCTATGTTAAATTTTACGACATCCAAGACGGTGTAAAAATGGTCGTCAATGTGGATAAATTGCGTGACAATATAGATTACACAACTGTGATTTCTCAATGCAAAGATGCAAAATGCATGACCCCAGACACATGTTGCACAGATACATATATGACAATGGAAATGCCATTGACACGCAAAGACAAAACAAATCCAAAATTACAAGAAACTTTTTTCATAAGCAATGTAAATACGAATCAATTGCGTGGCGCAACAATATTCTTTGAACGCGACAAAGGTTATCGTGCCGCATGGGGATTTTTGGATTAAAAATAATTTTACCTTCAATAAAAAACAGTCGCAAATGCGACTGTTTTTTTATTTTCACATACAAAGAAACAAAAAGACCGCAACAATCACGCCACAGTCCTTTCGAATTTGAATAAAAATAAAATTATAGTTTTTTATTAGATACCTTCGGCACCACCGGTTAAATCAACCCCACGTGAACTGAATATTTCAACCAAGTTCACCGGTTGTTCTGTTTCGCGCCGCATATTACGCACACCCAATGTCCCCTGCGCAAAATCTAACTTCTTTTTTATATCGTTTGTCATTTCAATGCCTCTTCAAACATCTCTCTGGCAGACAACAATTTACACTAACAAACTCTTTTTGTCAAGTATTTTGTTATCCACCAAAAACATTATTCATTACAATCCAAGCATTCCTCGCCAATTTCTTGGATTTCTGCGTCTCCATCTGTCACAACCGCAATTGGCACAACCTTGCCCGGTTCCGTATAATGCGTCTCTTTCACGACACGCACACGACGATTTTCGGCATTTGGCACCCCATCTGCTGTTGGGACTTTCAAATCTTCTTCACCCGCAGAAACCGCGACAATCTGGCTTGCAGGGATACCATAACTAATCAACATTTTTTGCACTGCTTCGGCTCTACGACCGCCCAAAGCATAGTTATAATTACTGCTGCCGGCGGTATCCGTATGTCCAACCACAGAAACCTTTATGTTTTTGTTTGATTGGGTCGCGGTGGCCAATTCACGAATCAAATCGGCATATTCCGGTTTAATTACAGCCTTGTTAAAATCAAAATGAACCTCAAAGATTTCTTCCATCACATGTTGTGTTGGTTCCAAAGGTATTTGTTGAACTTTGATAACCGCCTTTTCGTCGTTTGGCCGCATGGCATCCAAACGGTCGTTAATTGCCTTTATTTCCGCACGCATAGCCATCATCATATTAATGAATTCATCACGTGTCACGACTTCTTCGCCCAATGTTGGCAAATTTTCTTCACATGGACAGCCCTGAACCTCTTGACCTTGTTCAGGCAATTCCAAAACAATTGGTTGACCAGATTTACAATCACAACGTCCACCATGACTTGAATTCACCGCAACCGTATTTCCGCTGTTGGAAACACTTTTATCGCCACCATAAATATTTTGATTAAACACCATTGGCGCCTGACCCACCGGCACCGTTTGAACCAAATTAGATGGGATACTTACATTATTCACAATCACGATACCATCGCGCGGATACGATGCACCCGCCACAGAATTCAAAGAACGCGTATCTGGATAAAATGATTTATTTTCAATTTCTATCGAAGCAGGCTTATTCCCAGACATCTTTTTTGCAACCTTGCAACCACCTTTTTTGCAATTTTGCAAAACATCCATTGCCGCAATAAAACGGTCATGACATTGATTGGCTGTTTCTTCTTGGCCGGTTGATGCCGCAGAAAGCCAACAATCAAATTTCGCCTGAACTTCGGCCGCAACATCCGGACGATTATCTGTTGCGTCATTTTTAAATTCTTCAATCATGTCATTATATGCCATTTCCAATGCGGCCGCTTCTGCACCATCGTTCAAAGGCCAATTTCCCAATGTTTCTGGGAATGGTGTTTCACCAGAAAATGCCGTCACCGCTTTTTGAGCAAACAATTCTCCCATATCTGGATAACCACTGGTCCGCGCATTATAAATCGCATAAGAACGATAATTCATCGCCAATTGTGTCAAAAATGAATCCTGGTGCGGTGCAGAATAAACATCCAATCCTTCAACATAATCAACCGTCGGTGTATCAACATATTCATACCCACGATTTGTTTCGGCGCACCCAACCAACGCGACCAAAGATGTTGCAATTAACATGCGTGAAAAAATTTTGTTTGCCATAATGACCTTCCTTTGTATTTAATCCCTTGGTATTATACTATTTTTTTACATTTCAGTAAAGCAGAAAAAAGCACATAAATAAATTGATCGGTTCAAAAAAATATTTTTAGATAAACACCAGATAAATAATGGTATAGATGCGCCGTTGTTTATAAGCGAAGTGTACAAACGCTACATGAGCGCATAAACAACAAGCAGATATACTATTATTTATCTAAAAATTGCTTAACAGATGTGCCAAGAGCCCCTATCCCTGACAAACCGCCACCCGAAGTAAGCCCGCCAACAGCATCCATGATACCACCTGTATTGGTTGATGTACCGGCACCGGCAATTGTACCTTTTAAGAATGTTGCATAGGCTTCTTTTTGTCGTTGTGCCACTTTGCCTGGGGCACATTTTTCGGTTTTTTCAACCAATTTTTTATACATGGCCGCTTCATCCAAAGTATAATCTTCTTCGGCAAAATCGATACTGGCGAAAACATCATAGAAATTCGTTTCTGTTTTTTTCTTGGATTCACCACAGGTAAATGTCACATCCCCAGCGCAGTACTTGGCATAATTTGCACGCGGATAATTCCACCAGATAACATTTACCTCTTCATTAAATACAGGCACGCATACACTTTGATTTGCCGGTCTATTTGTTTGAACTTCTTGTACATATTGGGAATCATTTACACATGAATTGGTTCCTATTTTATTACGCATATCATCAGCAGTAATATCAGCAATTTTGGCATATTCTTTTACCATATTGTTGACCCATGTAATTTCCGCCGATGTTGGAACACATTCTGCAGCCAGTTCTTGTGTTTGCTTGTTCAATGCCGCAACATTTGTCACCAAACCAATAACCCCGGGCAACAAAGATCCCGATGTCACACTTTCCAACCCTGACTTTTCCTGTTGTTTTACACTTGATGCCTTTTTTGCTTCAAAAGCCACAGTTGTGGCCGAAAAACCGGTCAACCCAACAACCAACGCCATCAAAAAAGCGAACTTTTTTTTCATCTCTCTCATACGACCATTATACCATAAAAAAAGTCTATAATAAATATAAAAATTGCTTTTTAATTTATCGTGTGCAAACATAAAGATATGTCATCGAACAACAGAAATTTTATTCTTTTCAAAAAACATCGGCGTTTAACCCGTATCTGGCAATTTTTATTCACAGGTTGGGGTTTGGTAATGGTTGCGGCGTTGGTTGCCGGCGCGGTGTTCACAAAACAATTATTATGGACACCAATAACCGCAATTAATATGATTGACATCGCATCGAACCAGTTTAAAATGACAAACGCAAAATTTGCTGGGATTGACCGCAACGGCGAACCTTTTTCAATAAATGCGAAAATCGCCCGCCAAGAATATGATAATCCTGATATAATTTATATGGATGGGGTTTTTGGCACAACGGTACGCATAACAAATGGCCAAAAGATAACAGACAACATTCACGCAAACACTGGGGAATACAACCAATCAAAACGGTATATTCGATTAATTGGTAATGTCCATATTAATTCCAGTAATGGCGATAAAATAAACACTCCGGAAATGGTGATAAGGCTATGAAACAATCTGTATTACGCATTGAACATTTATCAAAAAACTATGGCAAACGGACAGTTATTCGTGACATATCTATGATTGTCCGCCAAGGCGAATCGGTTGGATTATTGGGACCGAACGGTGCCGGTAAAACGACGGCTTTTTATTGTATAACGGGTCAATTAAACGCGACATCTGGACAAATATTCCTAAATTCCCAAGATATTACGCATTTGCCATTTTATCAAAGGGCGCGACTGCACATTGGGTACCTGCCCCAGGAAAATAGCGTTTTTAGGGGAATGACCGTTGAACAAAACATCATGGCAATTTTGGAAGTTGTCGAACCAAACAAGAAAAAAAGACAAGAAAAATTAGAATCTTTGTTGGACGAATTTTCAATCACCAGATTAAGAACCAGTCCGGCAACCGCCCTGTCGGGTGGCGAACGCAGACGCGTTGAAATCGCACGCGCATTGGCAAACGACCCAAAATTTATCTTGCTGGACGAACCATTTGCGGGTATCGACCCAATCGCAGTAAACGAAATTCGTTCTTTGGTATCACAATTAAAAGACCGCGGCTTGGGTGTTATAATTACCGACCATAATGTGCGTGAAACATTGGGTATCACAGACCGCAGTTATGTTTTGCACGATGGCAAAATATTAAAAGAAGGCACCGCGCGCGAAATTACAGCCGACCCACGTGTTAAAAAGGTATACCTGGGCGAAGATTTTACTATGTAAAAAAAACGACCCGTAAAAAGGGTCGTTAAAATTTTGCTTGTTTGCCAACTATTTCAAACCAATCATACCCCTCAAACAAAATAAAAAACGACCTCTTTTGCGGTCGTTTCTATCTTGGTGGACGCGCAGGGATTGATGACTTTGTCATCGACTCGTATGGCTCGAACTTCTTTTCTTTCGTTCTCGCCAACTATCGTCTCCGAACCCGACCGGCAAACTCCGTTTGCCAACTATTTCAAACCAATCATACACATCAACAAAAAAATTAAACACCCACTTTGGGGTGTTTTATTTTTTGGTGGACGCGCAGGGATTCGAACCCTGGACCCACTGATTAAGAGTCAGTTGCTCTAGCCAGCTGAGCTACGCATCCAAAACTGAAAACATGCCCAATTATATTATAAATTATGACAAAATCAAGTTTTTATCATTTCTTTAAATAATTCACAGGATTGTACGCACGCGTACCTTTACGAATTTCAAAGTGCAATTGTGGTTGATCCACTTTGCCAGATGTCCCAACTGTCCCGATTTTTTGTCCAACCGACACACTGTGTCCACGCCGCACAGACATAGAATCCATATGCGCATAAACAGTCATCCAACCGTCGGCATGTTGAACAATTATTAAATTACCCATACCTTTGACTTCGTTTCCGGCATATGCAACAAAACCATTTTCCGCCGCCACAACATTTGTGCCACGTGCCGCTTTGATATTTATACCATCATTAAACAAACCATTTGATTTTGAACCGTACCCAGACAAAATCTTGCCCCGTACCGGCCACGAAAATTTAGAAGATGACCGCGCAACCATCTTTTGCACTGTGCGTTGTGGTTTTGCCGGCACAGATTTTTTTGTATCTGTTTTTTTCTGCGCCGTTTTCTTAGGTTCCGGTTTTACTTCTGTCTTTTTTGCATTTGTTTTATTCGTATTCGCTTTAGTCGTATCAACTTTTTTCACATCTGTTTTTTTAGCATCGCCTTTTTCTTTAACACTTGTCTTTTTCACTTCTGCTTTCTTGATTTCTGCCTTTGGTTTTGATTCTGTTTTGACCGATGCCCCAGGTATATTTTTGTTCACCACAGCATCTTTTACCGGCTCTGCCTTTTTGTTTTCAAATTTCTTTGGCTCTGTCTTTACTGGTTCTTTGTTATCAATCACAGATTTTTTCGGTTCCACTTTTTTCGATTCTGCTTTTGGCTGTACCGTTTTTATATCCGCTGGGCGTGGTGCCGGTACATTATATTGCGGCACAGACAACATATCTGGAACTTTTATTTTTTGTCCCACCGACAAAGCAAATGGGGCGCTAATCTTATTCATAACCGCCAAATCGTTCACAGGCACAGAATATTTGCGCGACAAAGAATACAATGTATCACCGCGTTCCACTGTAATTTCACGTAAAGGCGCACGCAATATTTCTGGTTCAACCTGTGTCTTGGATTCTGTTTTTGGTTTCGGTTGCGATTTTGGTTCTATTTTTGTCTTTGGTTCCACAACCGGCTTTTCATGGACATAATCCGGGATTTTCAAATCATCAACATCTGTATCTGGTATTGGTTCGTCATCATCTTGAATATCTGGCATACCGACATCTGCACTGTCAACATGTGTATCTTGGGCGGGCATCATATAATCATCCGCAGACGAATACAAAACATAATCTTCTGCGGTAACATCACCATCACCGTACACAGTTGGCGACGCATACACACCATAATCCGCCACCGCTGTTTTATAAATCTCACTATCGGGTTCCGCCAATAATGTTGGATAACGTTCAGTAATAAAATCACCGATACTGTCCGGAATCGATGCAATCCGGGGCTGTAAATCACATCCCGCCAATATTGCAACCAACAAAATCAAAACGGCATAAAACTTCTTCATACCCCAGATTATACCATATTTTTTACAACAAATAAATCGTTTGATTGCACAAAAAACTAATCATCGCGGCGCATAAACAGAATACTCAATTCAAACAAAGCATACATCGGCAAAGCCAACAAAATTTGTGACACGATATCGGGTGGGGTCAATACCGCCGCCAAAATCACCACAAAAATTATCGCATATCGCCGCATTGACATAACAACAGACCGTCGCAATACACCAATCCGGTTCAACAAAATCATTACAATCGGTAATTGAAATGCAATTCCAAAAACCTTTAACAACCGAATCGAAAAAGTTAAATAATCCCGCACATTTGGCAATACGATTGCCGGCACAGGCGATGATTGATTTAATTCCAAAAAGAAACTAAATACAAATGGAAATAAAACATAAAACGCAAACGCCGCGCCAATCACGAATAATATCGGGGACGCAATCAACATCGGCCAAATAAATTTTTTTTCTTTTTGTTTTAATCCCGGTGCAACAAACGCCCACACATGCCACAAAACAACCGGTATTGACAACAACAACGCAACCGTTGTTGATAAAGACAAACGTATCATCAAACCATCGGTTAAACTGACATACAATAAATTACCGTCCCAAATCTTTAACAACGGCAAAGTCAAGAATTGTTGCACATACGGCGAAACATACCAACCAAAAACAAACGCAATTAAAAAGATAAATATACACCATAAAAACCGCCGCCGTAATTCGGCAAAATGTTCCATCAAAGTCATTTTTTTATTTGTCATTTTATTTTTTGCGATTTGTTTTTTTCTTTTTAATTGGTGTTGAAAAATCTTTTAACACATCATCAGTGGTTGTATGAATAATTTCATCAATTGGTTTTTCCAAATCAATTTGGTCTTTGATTTTATCGGTTGCATCTGTAATTTTCCAAAGTGTTTTACGAATAAAATTAACCACACGTGCCAACCAACGCGCCACATCCGGCCAATACTTAACCGGCACAACCAAAATTGCGACAAGTAAAATTACTAAAAATTCAGCCCAACTGATACCAAACATTTTTTATTTATAAAAATCGTCTGCGCCGGCATTACTGACCGTTTTATGACGTGAAATTTGGAAATAATTTTTATCAAAATCTGTTTTCGGTTTTAAATTACGAAACACAACATCTGTACTGACCCCGGTGGCATCAACAACCGTCCAAGATTTTAACTTTACCGGATTTTTATCAAAAACAACTGTCATGTGTCCCAAACCCTTGTTATCACGCAGATACATCGTCAAAGCAAATGTTGTTTTACCATCAAAAGTATCCGTCACGACAATATCTGCATTTTGTAAATCTATATTTTTCCGCACCAAAATTCCGGCCGGCGTACTGGTAAGTGGCACAGTCGTAATTTGATCCAAAGATTTATCAAAGAAATACAAATCACTGCCATCTGAAATCAATTGCACTTTGGAATTTGTATAATCCAAACGCACGCGCCCCGGTCGCAACATTGCAAACAAACCCTTTGCAACTTTGCCATTTGACGTTTGAATAAAATCCCCCGACAATCCCGTCACAGAATTCAAATACTTTTCTGCGCTTTGCACATATTTTTTATTCACATCTGCCAACCCAGGCACAGTAAAAAACAAAGTTAAAAACATCACAAAAATTTTTTTCATCTCTTATGCCCCCTTGAATAAATCTATGATTCGTTTTTTTACATTATGACGGCCGTTGAGGCCTTCCATCATGCCGGAC
>JAFXVB010000042.1 GCA_017534945.1 Alphaproteobacteria bacterium
GTTGCAACATTGGATTCCGGTTCATCTCAACAAAGTTTTGGTTCTGAATACGAAACTTGTCGTAATGCTTATTTTACATGTATGGATCAATTTTGTGCAAACGTTGATGAAAAGTATCGTCGCTGTATATGTTCATCACGATTAAATGAAATAAAACAAAAACAATCCGCATTATCACAAAGTGCCGAATCATTAAACACATTTCACGATTTAAATATAGACATTATAAACAAATCTGCTGACGAAGTCGCCGCCATGACATCTGCAACAATCGGTGAACAGATTGCTGCAAACGCCAAAGACAACTCTAACTCTGCCCAACAATTAAACGCAATAAGCGATGTTTTATCCAAAACAAAAAGTGAATCATTATCCACCACCGGAATGTTGGATGCGGGTGGCGATATAAAATCTATTTGGACAACCACAGATTTGGCATCGGGTGCAAATATTGCAAACCTGACGGGTGAATCTTTATACAATGCGGTCAATGCACAATGTTCAACAATGGTAACATCGTCCTGTACACCATCGGTATTAAATATGGTTATTTCTGCATACGGTATGTACATTGAAAACGATTGTTCAACATTGTCCACAGATTTATCAAAAAAGAAAAACACTGCAAATGCCGCAATTCGTGAAACAGGTCGCGAAATGAATATTGCACGTCTTGCAAATTATAATGCCCATAATTCTCTTTCTATAAATGATTGTATCAACAGTGTCCGCCAAGATTTAACATCTGACACTGCTTGTGGTCCTGATTTTGTCCATTGTTTGGATATCACCGGATTATATTTGAATATCGATACAGGCGAACCGATATACAGTACAAATTTTTACAATCTTGCAAATCAAATATCTTTAACTGGAAACATTTTAAATAATCAAACAAATCATATGGTTGTAAACACATTAAACAATAAAAAAATGTTTGCCCAAAATTCCTTGGATAAATGTCGTGATTCATCTGGGGACATTTGGGACGAATTCATGCGCCAAGCAATCATCGAAATTCATCAAAAACAACAGGAAAAAATTAGAAATGTAAAAACAGAATGCCTTGGGGTTGTAAATCAGTGTTATGACCAACAAACGAATCAATTAAAAGATTTCAGTGATGTAAACGATAAAACTTTATTGGGATTAAATCTGGAAACGGTCGAAGATTTATGTCACGAAAAACTCACCACATGCAGCAATCTATACGGTGGTGGCCCTGACGGTCTTGCCGCATTGGTAAGCACGATGCACGACATTGTCAGTCAACGCATCGTTGCCGAATGTCAAAATCTGCTGACTGATTTTGCAACCAATTTATGTTCGGTACAATCAACCGACACACTGCATTCGTACCCCTATGCATGTCGCGTCTATACCCCCAGTGATCAACAATATGCCGCCATCCCAGAATGTAATGCGGCCAGTGGAACAAACCAAAACTGTGGTGATTATGTTGACAGTTTATACCAACGTTTCGTTCATTACGCTATGCAGGTATGCATCCGTCCATCTGAATACGAAGATTTAGCAAAACCCGATGAAAATAATACACCAAACTTAAAAGTTCCAACTTTGGTTTTACAAGATATCAATATCATCATGGATAAAATGCGCATATCTATGGGTCAAGAATTATCCCGCGAATGTGAACGTTTGGGTGGCATTTGGGTGACAACACCATACACAAACACATCTATAAAATTACAAGATCAATTCTATACAGAAACAGGTACAAACAAAAACTGGGGTTATTGCAAGGCACCAACTACAACAAAGGAAACATACACAATAACATTTAATGACGGCACAAACGACACAGGATTAAGTGCAAATGTCACATACGGCGAAACAATGCAACCAATAAACCCACCAACAAAAAGTACAGACGACACAACCACATCTTGCACATTTGAAGGATATTACACACAACCCAATGGCAATGGAACACAATATTATAATGCAAATGGTGTTGCTACGCGTAAATGGGATATTTCATCAAACACAACATTGTATGCAAAATGGTCTGGAAACGGATGTTAAAAAAAACTGTTTGAATAACCAAACAGTTTTTTTATTTCCTATGATTATTATTAAGCTGCTTTCTTGGATTCCGCAAAGATTTCTACATACGGTTTTTTACCCAAAACAACATCTTTATCAATTACAATTTCTTTCAAATCTTTCTTTTCAGGCGCATCAAACATAGGTTGCAACAACATTTTTTCCAAAATACTGCGCAAACCACGTGCACCCGTTTTGCGTTGTACCGCCAAATGTGCGATTTCTTGCAAACCATCTGGGGTCACTGTTAATTTCACACCATCTAAATCCAACATCGCGACATATTGCTTTACAATTGCATTTTTTGGTTCCGTCAAAATTTTCACCAATGCATCTTCGTCCAAATCTTGCAATGTTGTGATAATTGGCAAACGACCAACCAATTCTGGAATAATTCCAAACTTTACCAAATCTTCGGGTTGAACATCGGCCAAATTATTTTTTTCTTCGCGATCTTTTTTGGATTGAACATCGGCGCCAAAACCAATTCCTGCGCGTACACTTTTACGATTACCAATAATTTTATTCAAACCATCAAATGCCCCACCACAGATAAATAAAATCTTGGATGTATCCAATTGCACAGTTGCCTCGCCTGGATGTTTACGACCCGCACCACCAACCGGCACATTTGCGACGGTTCCTTCGACCAATTTCAACAAAGCCTGTTGCACGCCTTCGCCCGACACATCGCGTGTGAGTGATGGATTTTCAGATTTGCGTGCAATTTTATCAATTTCATCAATATAGATAATTCCACAACTTGCGCGTTCAACATCAAAATTAGCATTCTGCAACAAACGCGCCAACACGCTTTCCACATCATCACCAACATAACCCGCTTCGGTCAATGTTGTCGCATCTGCGATTGCAAACGGCACATCCAAAATACGTGCCAATGTTTGTGCAAACAAAGTTTTACCGGTTCCGGTTGAACCAATCAATAAAACATTAGATTTTTGAATTTCGACATCCATGTTTGTTGCCACAGTATGCCGTTTATAATGATTATAAACCGCCACAGACAACGCACGCTTAGCGTCCGTCTGACCAATAATATATTCATTTAAAAAATCATAAATTTGATGTGGGGTCGGTAATTTAGTGGTTCCATTTTTAACAACATCACGACGCAAATCATCCGCCATAATATCGTTGCACAACGCGATACATTCATCGCAAATACAAACATTACGACCACTGACCAACTTTTTAACCTCGTACACAGCCTTACCACAAAAACTGCAAAACTGTTGGTTATCTTTTTTATTTTCTTTGGATGTTGTTATTTTATCGTCACTCATATCTCTATCCCCATAATTCCCCAATTATTTACGCACCAAAATCCCATCAATCAAACCGAAATCCTTGGCCTTGTCAGATGTCATCCAATTATCGCGTTCCATCGCATCAAATAACTCTTTTTCTTTACGTCCAGTAAATTCAGCCATTTGTTTTATCAACAATTTTTTTATTTCTTTAAACTTTGCAACATGAATTTCCATATCTGTCACTTGACCTTGGGTTCCGGCCATTGGTTGATGAATCATAATTTGTGTATTCGGTAAAGCAAAACGTTTGCCTTTTTCACCACCTGCCAACAAAACAGATGCCA
>JAFXVB010000043.1 GCA_017534945.1 Alphaproteobacteria bacterium
CAACAGGTAATGTCACATTGGAAGTTGACTCTATAAAAACCTAGTAAAAACAATATGTTATAAAATCAATATTTTATGCTGATTCATTATTTAATTAAATACTATCATACTTTAACAGAGTCGGTTATCCATATAATTACCGAAATAGTTCTTGCTTTTTTTGTTCGTGTGTGTTAGTATCACAACCGTGAAAGTGCAAAATCACATTGAATAAGTTGAGATGCCCCGTCAAAAGGGCATCTTTTTTATAATTGAAAATGTGGTGGGCATAATGTATTTGGAACATGGCAAAGGTATGTTTTCAAAATGAACGATTTGATTGATAAACTTTTAATTCTGCGATCCCCAGGAATCGGTCCGGTGCGATATAAAAAATTGGTTGAACAATTTGGTTCGGCGTCAGTCGCGGCGGATAATTTCCGGGGCGATTCGAATTTGATGGATGCGGTTTTGCGCGAAATCGATTCGGCAAATCGCAATGGTGTGCATTTCGTTTGTGATGATTCTGAATTCTATCCGGTGGCGTTGAAAAATGTCAAAGGGCATCCGCCAATTATTTGTGTGCGTGGAAATATGGATGCTTTGCAGAAACCAATGGTTGCTATTGTTGGAACGCGACATGCAACCGCCACAGGTATGCAATTCGTTAGAAATTTAGCAGAATCTTTTGCCACACATAATGTTGTGGTTGTGTCTGGGATGGCAATTGGAACAGATACGGCGGCACATCGTGGTGCTTTGCATGCGGCGGGCGCAACACAAACAATCGCGGTCTTGGGCGGTGGTGTGGATTATATTTGGCCCATTGAAAATGAATCGCTGTATTGGGAAATTATTGAACGCGGTGCTGTAATCAGTGAAATGCCAATCGGTTTTATACCGCGAACAACTAACTTTGTGCAAAGAAATCGTTGGATTGCCGGTTTAAGTGATAAAATTATCCTAAGCGAAGCAGATTTGAATTCTGGCAGTATGACAACCGCACGATTCGCAATCGCTTTGAATCGTGAATTATGGGCAATCCCCGGTCACCCAAGTGATGCCCGCGCAAGTGGTCCAAATTCTTTGATTGCATCGGGAAATGCAAAGTTGTGTTCGGGTGCAACAGATTTTTTTGATGCAAATCCCACAAAGAAAATCACATCAAATAAAGAAAATTTTGAATTGGAAAATGCGTTGTTGGATGCGTTGGGTTCGGTTCCTGTTTCGGAATCTGTATTGGCACAAGTTGTCAAAAAAAGTATTGCGGAAATCAAACGCGATTTGGTTGTGTTGGAATTGCGCGGTTTGGTGCAAAAACAAAATGGTGGTTATATCCGTTTGTGATTAAAATCTTGTATATACAGTGTCTATACACAAGGCAAAAAACTGGGAAAAAAACGAATCGTTGTCAAAATATAAAAATTGAAAATTGGTAAAGGATTTTGTTGAAAAACACTTCGTATGTTTTACATTAACATTGTCAAAAAAGAAACGATAAGAGAAAACCAAAAAAAAGCGAGAGAGTTAAAAAAACGTAGGCAATTATAAATATTAAATTTGGGATTTTTTGTTTGGAATTGAAAATTTAAACAAAAAATTTAATCGAATTTAATGTTTATGTGCGGGTGATTTTTATACTCTTATGCGCGGGCAGGAAACTCTTTTAAAGGAAGGAAAGGAGAAACGGCATGCAGGTTGCGACATTAAAACAAAATGCAAATATCACAGCAATCAAAGATTCGATTGCAAAGCAAATGGATTTTGCGGCCTGGACTTCTTGGATTGCCCCTTTGGATTTTGAAATTGTAAATGATGTTTTGGTGTTGGCGGCACAAAATCAATTTTCAGCCGATTATATTTCCGGTGTTTATGGTGCGATGATTAAAAATGTTGCGGCTGGATTTGGTTGTGATGTGAAAATTATTGTACGTGGTGTTTCGTCTGTGGCACCAATTGCAAACGATAATAATGTTCAATCTTATGCGCCGGTTGCCGATACAAATGTACCCGTTGCGTTTGATGCCTTTATTGCAAGTGATGAAAATATGTTCGCGTTACAGGCCGCCAAAAAGGTTGCGTCATCACCGGTTCCTTTTTCACCATTGTATATCTATGGTGCATCGGGTACGGGTAAAACATTATTGGCGGAATGCATTAAATCATCGGCACAAAATGCTATTTTGATGTCGGGGGGGCAATTTGTTGCAGAATTTACGCGCGCGTTAAACAAACGGACAATTTTTGCTTTCAAAGATTTTTGTCGTAATTGTGATACATTTATTTTAGACGATGTTCAGGCTTTGGCGGGTAAACGTGCAACAATGGATGAATTTTTGCAATTGGTTGTGGATTTGCGTGCGATGGGTAAAAATGTTGTTTTGACATCTGCGTGTCCGGTGAATAATTTATCTGGGTTTGACAGACGCGCACAATCTTTGTTGGCATCGGGTTTGGTTGTTGATATTGTGGCGCCAAATGCGGCTGTGAAACGCAAAATGTTGGTTCGTGCCGGTGTGAAATGTGATGTTGCAGATGCAATTGCAAATCGTATTGCATGTGATGGTCATTTGATTGCTGGGGTTGCAAATAAGATTAAAACATATGCTGAATTGATGGGTGGTGATGTGACTTTGGATGTTGCAGAACATTTGTTGGCGGACACATTGCAAAAATTCAAAACACCAATTGCAATGGTAAAGGCGATGTGTGAAAAATTGGGCGTTGCGTATGATGCAATTTGTGGTGCGGGTCGTGCGAAATCTTTGGTGTTGGCGCGTCAAATTATTATGGTTGTTTTGAAAAATGCGACCCGTTTATCTTTGACAGAAATCGGGAATTTTGTTGGCAATCGTGATCATGCAACCGTTATGTATGCGATAAAACAAATTGAAAAAATGCAGAAAACTGATTTGATGCTCTCGGCGCAAATCAATCAATTTATTGCCGAATGCAAATAAATACCGCCCGATTGGGCGGTTGTTTTACACAAATAAATCTTTTACAAACTGGGCGTGTTCGGTTATGAACCGGAACCGGAACTCTGGTTTTTTACCCATTAACTCAGTCACGATTGTGCGTGTTTTTTCTGTGTCTTCGGCACCGTCATCTGTGCGTGGTGGCAATTCGATTCGTATCAATCGACGCGTTTTGGGTGACATGGTTGTTTCTTTTAATTGATTTGGCATCATTTCACCCAAACCTTTGAATCGGGATATTTCAACCTTTTTATTTTTATATTTGCCGTTCTTTAATTCTTCTAATTCTTCGTCTGAATCAACATAAAAAGATTCGGTGCCACATGTGAATTTATACAGTGGCGGGCATGATAAATACAAATGTCCACCATAAATCAGTTGCGGCATATATTGATAGAAAAATGCCATCAGTAATGATGCAATATGACTGCCATCGACATCGGCATCGGTCATAACGATGATTTTTTCGTAACGCAATTTGTCGTCGTTCCAATCTTTGGCCGTTCCCGCACCAATAATATCAATCAAATCGTTTAATTCGCGATTCGCACTAAATTTTTCATCAGAATTTGATAATACATTTAATACTTTTCCGCGTAATGGCATAATCGCCTGGGTTGCGCGGTCGCGTGCCTGTTTTGCGGTTCCGCCCGCCGATTCGCCCTCTACAATAAACAATTCTGTTCCTTCGACCCCATGTTTAGAACAATCAGCCAATTTTGCCGGCATGCGAATTCGTTTTGTTGGGGTTTTGCGTGCGATATCTTTGACCTGTTTCGTTTTGATACGCGCGTTTGCCAAATTGATTATAAATGACAACAACGCATTAGATGTCTTTGGGTCAGAAGCCAAAAACATTTCCCATGGATCACGCAACGCATTTTCAACATAGCGAGCAATTTCAGGATTTGATAATTTTTCCTTGGTTTGTCCCAAAAACTGTGGCGTTTTATAAAATACAGATACGATTGCCGCAACCGAATCGAAAACATCATCACTGACGATTGTGGATGCCGCTTTGTTATTTGTTTTTTCACCGTATGCTTTTATTCCGCGGGTAATCGCGGATTTAAATCCACTTTCATGTGTGCCACCATCAATTGTCGCAATGGTGTTGCAATATGATGCAAAGAATCCGTCATCAGATGCCGCGCCGTTTTCGTCTGTTAAAAATGTTAATGCCCATTCAACACGACCAGAATCATCCGGAAAATCAAGCGACCCAGAAAACATCCGCGGTAAAATTCGTGGTTTAGAATCGGTTTTTTCAGCCAAAAAATCACTGACCCCATTGGGATAATAGAAAGTGGTTGTGGCCGGGATATTCATATCATCGGTAAGTAATTCAGGATTGCAAATCCAATCAATTTTTATGCCGCGTGATAAAAATGATTTCGCACGTGCCATGCGGTAAATCTTGATTGGTTTAAATACGGCGTTCGCACCAAATATTTCATCATCCAAAGTAAAACGAATTTTTGTTCCATGATTTTTTGTCGCCACACCGCGTTCTATTGGAGAAGTGACCTTGCCGCGCGAAAAAGTTTGATGCCATTGATATCCGTCGCGTAATATTGTCACATCCATATTTGACGATAATGCGTTTACAACCGCCGAACCCACACCATGCAAACCGCCCGATGTTTTATATACATTATTATTGAATTTTCCGCCCGAATGCAGAGTGGTTAAAATAACCTCTAATGCGGATTTGCCGGGATATTTTGGATGTTCATCAACCGGAATACCACGACCATCGTCGGTAATTTCAATTGTTTTCGAATCAATAAGGTTTACTGTAATTTTTTTGGCGAAACCAGCAACGGCTTCGTCAATGCTGTTATCCATGATTTCAACAGGTAAATGGTGCCATGCCTTTTCGTCTGTACCCCCGATATACATGCCGGGACGCAGGCGAACAGGTTCCAATCCTTCGAGAACCTGGATATCAGAAGCGTCATAAGATGAATGTTTTTCTGTCATAGTACCTTTATTATTAGAACATTATAAACTTTTTCGCAAGTCCAGATTTTTTGTGCTGATTGCACTTGAATTTTTATTAAAATGGATTATATCAAAGGGCAGATGTAAATATAGGCTGAGGTTCATGAATAAAAATCCATATGAAGTTTTGGGTGTCGCGCGTGATGCGACCGATGCTGATATTAAAAAGGCATATCATAAATTGGTTATGAAATATCATCCTGATAAAAATCCGGGGGATAAGGCTGCCGAAGAAAAGTTCAAGGAAGTCAATAATGCCTTTGATATTCTTAAAGATCCACAAAAACGTGCCGCGTATGACCGGTTTGGTGATGCGGCGTTTGCTGGTGGCAATTCTGCGTCTGCGGGCGCGGGTAATCCGTTCGGTAATGGTTTTGCGGGATTCGGTGGTGCCGGTATGGATGATATATTACGCGAAGCCATGCGTGGTTTTGGATTTGAAGGTTTTGGTGGCGCCGGGTTTGGTCGTGGTGGTATGAATAATCAAAATCGTGGACGCGATTTATTAGATACGGTCACTATATCATTGCGGGACGCTTTTTTTGGAACAACGCATACGGTCAATTTTTCAAGTAATGTTGTTTGTGATAAATGTAATGGTAATGGCACCGATGATGGTAAACCTGCACCTGTGTGCCCAAGATGTGGGGGCAGTGGGGTTGTTCAAACCCGTCAAGGATTCTTTGCGGTAGAGGTGCCTTGTCCTGAATGTAATGGTTTAGGGCGCAAGATTTCTAAAAAATGTTCAAAATGTGATGGTACGGGCGTGGTACATAAACAGCGTTCATTGGATGTTAAAATTCCAGCCGGTGTCGAAGATGGTGCGCGATTGAGACTTTCGGGTCAGGGCGAGGCCGGTATGAACGGGGCCCCATCAGGTGATTTTTATTTAGATATTCATGTTAAACCCGATGATAAATTTGAACGCGTTGGAAATGATTTGGTGTTAAAGACGGATGTTCCATTTACGACACTTGCGTTGGGTGGTGAAATCGAAGTCGAAACAATTGACGATAAAAAATTGTCGGTCAAAATTGCGGCGGGCACACAAATTGGTTCGCGGTTGCGTGTAAAGGGACATGGTATGCCAAATCCACGCAGGTCCGGTAGTTTTGGCGATTTATATATAGAAATTGCTATGACGGTGCCAACAAAACTTACCGAAAAACAAAAGAAAGCGTTGGAAGAATTTGCCGGTGCAAAACCATCGAAAAAATCAGGTTGGTTTTAGTCAAAGTACAAAGTTCAAAGTACAAAGTTCAATTAATGTAAAAATAAAAAACTTTGGCGGGCGCCAAAGTTTTTTTGTTTCATTATTTCTTTATCTTTTTTATTTTTTCCAAAAATGTAAATGTGTATTGTGTCGCAGACCAAAGAGATGCAACCAATGCAAACCAGATAAAGATTATACCGGCCTGGGACAATACATTCATGGTTATCAATAATTTTGAAGAAATTGTATCTGGGGAAATTATCGTACTTACTGCGAACAACATCAAAAAAGACAAAATCGCAAGCATTTGCAAAGTTGTTTTGATTTTCCCCATTGAAAAGCGATTTTTTGGAACCGGCATTTCAATTTTTTGTGTACCCAAGAATTCACGCAGGCCACTGATGTACAATTCGCGGGCAATCATTAAAATAATTGGAATAATTACAAACCAAAAGCGCATCATCATCGCCAACATAATAAATGTGTTCACGACTAATAATTTATCGCCAATGTGGTCAAGAACACCACCAAGTTTTGTGCAAACATTAAATTTGCGTGCCAAAAATCCGTCAAGCCAATCACTTATTGCACCAAGGGCAAATAAAATCAATGTCACCCAATACCATTGCAACATCAATGTTGGTATAATCGCAAATGCGGCACAAATGCGGAATAATGATAGGAAGTTTACAAAAAGTTTCATTTTTTTCTCCTTTGTTTGTATCAAAATATAACGGGACATCTGCTTGTTATTTGTTCGCTCATGTAACCGCATGTACACTACACTCACAAATAACTGCGCATCTGCGCGTTATCTTTTGATAACATAGTTATTTGAATTATATCAGTTCTTGATGAAAATGTGCATAGATTTTTTTTGCGGCTGCGGTTCCCAATGTGGGAACGCGTTCCAATTGTGAAAGTGTTGCATCCATGATGCCACGCACTGAACCAAAATGTTGTATTAATGCGTGTTTGCGCGCAGGACCGATTCCGTCAATTTCATCCAGAACCGATGCCGTCATTTTTTTTGCGCGGGTTTCGCGATGATATGTGATTACAAACCTGTGCGCTTCGTCACGAACCGCACGCAACATTAAAAATAACGGGCTGTCTTTTGGCATGTCTTTGTAAATGGTTCCGTCGGGTAAAATAAAATGTTCATCGCCGTTGCGAACCACGCCCTTGGTCACACCAAAGATAGGAATATTTGGTGCAACATTTTTTGCAATATTCCATTGTGCGATTCCACCATCGACAATTATTAAATCCAATTTTGGTCCATGCGCCACCGCGCGTGAAATAAATTCCGCCATCATGCCAATATCATTCCCTGCGTTTTTCGTGTTTTGTAATTTGAAGTGTCTGTAATCTGTTTTTGTGAATCCGTCATGACCAAAACAAATCATCGCCCCCACAGAATTTTTTCCAAACAAGTGTGAGTTATCAAATACGCCGGCGCGTTCTATTTTTATGTTTAATAATTTTTCTAATGCACAAACATTTTTATCCCAATCAATATTTGTTTTTGTTTTATTTGTTGATTTTCCACGATTTGCCGTTTGGGTTAGTGCGATAATTTTATCGCGTATAATCGCGGCACGTTCAAAATCCAATTCGGTGGAATATTTTTTCATGTCGGCGGATAATTCTTTGATAATTGGTTCGCTGTCGCCGGTTAAAATACGGCGCGCCAATGCGACATTTTTTTGATATTCATTTTGGGGTATGCAACATGGTGCACTGCATCGGCCAATTTGGTATAACAGGCAAGGACGAGTGCGATTGTTCATAAAATTGTCGCGGCATGTGCGTATTTGACACACCTTTTGAATCATTTTAATTGTGTCGTTTAATGCGGAAACAGATGGATATGGGCCAAATATATCGCGACGTTGAGAAATTTTTCCACGAAATTTTAATAAACGTGGGAATTCATGATTGGTTAATGCTAGCATTGGATACATTTTATCGTCTGTCAGCATGATATTGTATTTAGGTTTTTGCGTTTTTATCAATTCTTGTTCGCGGATTAATGCGTCGGTTTCAGTTGGACAGATTTCCCATGTTACGCGTGTGACGAATTTTCGCATAACTTGTTTATGTGGTTCCAGTTTTGAAATGTCTAAATATTGACGCAACCGATTCGATAGATTTTTGGCTTTACCAACATACAATAATGTATTATCACTGGCGTACATCTGGTATATTCCAGGTGCGTCGGGTGCATTTGCAATCAAATCTGAAAATTGAATATTCATGAATTATATGATAGAATATAAATTAGAAAATGCAAATAGAGGTGAAAATATGAAACAAGAATCAGGTCGTTCTATGATTGAAATGTTGGGTGTATTGGCAATTATGGGTGTTATTACCGCGGGCGCGATTGGTATGATTTCGTATGCTATGCGTATGCAACGGCAAAGCGCTGTTAATGACCAGGTTTATCAAATTGTTTTGGGGGTTCGTCAATTGTTAGGAGAATATGACGATTTTACCAAAATTGATAATACAACAATCTTTACGGCTTTGGCTATGTCCAGTAAGAATCCATATGGTGGCCAATATACTGTGGGTGTAAATCCATCCAACAGAAATCAATTTATTGTGACAATTGATGGGTTGTCGGCTGCGGAATGCAAGGCTTTGGTGACCAAAGCATGGACCGATTCTGTGGATGGGGCAACCGGTAATTGTGTAAGTTTGGGTAAAGATAATTCTGTATCCATTTTGTATGGAGAATAGTTATTGGCGGATATTATAACTGTTTCTTTGGTTGAAGATGGAACTAAATTGATGCGCTGGTTTTTGCGCAAATTTCCGGCGATGCCGAATCGTGATTTTTTTAAACTTTGTCGTGGTGGACAAATACGTGTAAATTCTGCACGCGTGGATTCAAATCGTGTGTTGCGTGCGGGTGATGCGGTGCGTATTCCACCAACAATTGCGGGATATGCAAAACGCGAAAATGTCAAAAAAACAGAAACGGGTAATGCGTTTTCTATGACTGATTTAGAGAATTTGCGTAAAACAATCGTTTATAATGATGATGATTTGGTTGTGTTTAACAAGCCAGCGGGATTGGCGGTCCAAGGTGGAACAGGAATTCGTAAATCAATCGATAAAATGGCAACCGCGTTATTCCCATACGATAAAATATCTTTGGTGCATCGATTGGATAGGGATACCAGTGGCTTGTTGGTTGTGGCAAAAAATCAAAAGGCGGCGCAAAATTTAGCAAATGCTTTTCAATCTAAAACTGCACGCAAGGAATATTTGGCTTTATTAAATGGTAATGTTTCACCAAAGCGCGGTGTGATTGATAATTATATGGTCAAAGGTAAAGTGTTTGATACGCCGGAACGCACAAACGGTGGTTCGGGACAAAAACCACAACATGCCATCACAGAATATGAGGTGTTATCAAGTGCCGGTGGGGTGTCTTGGGTTTTGTTTTCACCGCGAACAGGTCGAAATCATCAATTAAGAATACACAGTGCAGAAAGTTTGCATGCGCCAATTGTTGGGGACGATTTGTACGGTATGGATAAAAAATTAGATTTAGGAATATCAACCATACTCGCAACAAATAAGTTGTTTTTGTTTGCGTATAAGATAACATTTCATCATCCGCGGACAAATAAACTGATAACATTGCGTGCAGATGTTCCAGATTTTATGAAATCTGTGATGCGTTTTTTAGAATTTCAATTACCGGAATAAAATGACAAGACGTAGAAGAATAAAATTTTGGTTGCGTTTGATTAGCCTGTTTTTCTTGGGATTGGTGGTGGCTATTATTATTGCGTTATCCAAAGTAAATTTGGAAACTTTGCGTGGACATGTTTTGACCGTATTGCAAAATGCAACCGGGTATCCGGTGCAAATTGATGGTGTCGTATCTTGGAAATTTTCATTAAGACCGCGTATAGAATTAAATCAGGTTCGTATTGCAAATGCATCGTGGGCCAAAGAAAAATATGGATTCGCATCAGAACGTATGGATGTGACTTTGGATTTAATTTCGTTGTTGCGTAATCGTCCAACAATTCGCAGTGTGAAATTATATGATACCGCAATTCGTATAGAAAAAAATGCAAAGGGTGAATCTTCTTTGCAACCAATTGCAGATACCACAAATGCCACAGATGAAACAGATAAGGTAAATGTAAAAATTTCGCGTTTCCCAATTCCCGACAGTCCTTTTGGAAAAATAGAATTTGAAAATTTGTTGTTTAATGATGATGTGAATAAATTCTTTGTGCGTGGCGTGCAATTGCGATATGTGCATACAAATAATCAACGCGAATATCATGGTTGGATAAAACCGCGCGATGAAGTTTATCCGTTTATTATATCAATGATGGAATATAACACAGACAGAAAAATTTATCCGGTAAAACTTGCGCTGTCCACCGGTGGAAATGCTTTGATTGCGAATGTTGCACTGGACGGAAATACAAAGATTCCAATTGATTTTGTTGTAAAGGGTGACATTGTTGATGTTCGCGCGGTGCGTGATATTTTTGATATAGATTTAACAGGTTTGCCAAAAATATCTGTGAATATTGCCGGGGGATTTGTTGATAAAGATACTTTGGAATTGCGTAAATCATCGATATCAATGCGCGGAACAGAATTAAATATTTCTGGGACATATGATTGGGGACGAAAAACACCATTGGTGAAATTAAATGTGTCGTCAAAAAATGTCAATTTAGTAAAGTTAGTGCCGGAAATGTATTCTGGGTGGGTACGTCCAAATCGCGAATTAAATGTTTTTCATGATATGAATTTACATGGTGCGGATATTCGTAATTTTGATTGGGATGTTAACGCTGATTTAAAGCATTTAATTGTTTATCGTGATATGGATTTGATGGATACAAATATCAAAATTACATACAAAAATACAAAGGGACGCGTTGACGCAAATGTTGGTATCGCCGGTGGTGAAATGCATGTGGGTGGAAATTTTGTTATTGATGAAACGGGACATGTGTATGTTAAAACCGGTGTTAAGGCTACTGATTTTACGATTGGTAAATTGATGCAAGAAATACGAATTAATGATTTTATCGTTGGTCTACCAATGGATATTTATGGATATTTTGAAGCCAATGGTAAAACGATGAGTGATTGGATGCAAACAATCACAGGCCCCGTCGTTGCATATTCTGTGGCGGATGGATATGCGTATCCGCAATTGGTTGAAAATATTTATGGGGCCGATGTATTGACCACTTTGCGTCATAATATTCAAGATATGTTTACCGAAGATAAAAAACATGACAAGGCAAGAATTTCTTGTGTGGTTGCAAATTTAAAAATTCGCGATGGCGATATCGAAACAAAAAATGGTGTCGCAATTGAAACAAATTCTATTAATGCACGATTGGCGGGTGATTTGAATTTAGGTGCCGAAACAATTGATTTGGCTTTGACGACGGTTCCGGTACGCGGATTAAAATTATCTTTGACGGGGAATGTAGTAAATACAGTTGAAATTGTTGGAAATTTGGCAGAGCCAGATATTCAAATAAATGGTGCCGCTTTGACAGGCAAGGTTGTTTCGGCCACTGGGATTGGTTTGTTGTTGATGCCATTTACAGGTGGGGTCAGTTTCGTTGCAGGATTATTTGCCGGTGGATTATTAGAAAATTGGTTGGCGGATAGTGAACCATGTAAAACTGCATTAAAAGAAGGTGCGCCAAGGATAGATGGTGATCCAATGTGGATGAATATCCCTGTGCAAGTTTTGGCAACTAAAATTATAGAAAACAAGGAGTAATGGTAATGATGCATGTGTCTGAAATTATTCAATTGGGAATAATTGTTGCTTTGGTTTGGTATTTTTATAAAAAGTTGATACAAAATACTGCATCTGAAAAATTAGTTCGGGGTATTTTTGGTTTGGTTTTGTTGTGGGTGTTCAGTTTCGTATTCACAATGTTGAAATTTAATTTACTTGGTGGATTTATGCATTGGGTTGCGTTGTTCTTGTCAATCAGTTTGATTGTTGTATTCCAACCTGAATTGCGTAAATTTATTGCTTTGATGGGGTCAATCCAAGGATGGCGAAAATTGTTCGTTGGACATGACAAAGGGGTACGGGCGCGTGATACTTCTTCATTAGATGCAATTGTCAGTGCCGTTGAATATATGTCATCAAAACATACGGGGGCTTTGATTGTTTTTCCATCAACTTTGGATGAATCTGTGATTGAACGCAAAGGTGTTATGGTGGATGCAAAAATCACCAGTGAATTATTATTGACGATATTTTTTAATAAAACGCCGTTGCATGATGGTGCGGTAATTGTTGAAAATAATCGTATCGCATATGCAGGTGCAATTTTGCCATTGTCCCAAAATAATTTGAATTGGAAATATGGAACGCGACATAGGGCGGCATTAGGACTTAGCGAGGTGTCATCGGCCACTGTGTTGGTTGTGTCCGAAGAAAGTGGCGATATATCAATTGCAGAAAAAGGAAAAATAACCAAATATGATGATTTGAAAAAACTGCGTGCAAAATTAGAAAAAACTATGAAATTATGAAATTTTTTAATTGTACAATTCGCCACCAATCGGGTTTTGGTGGCTTTTTTTATTGCGGACTTTTGCTCTTGCGCCGAATCGGTGTTTTTTGGTAAAATGCAGTTTAGAAATGTAGGAAGAACAAGATAAGAAAAGAAAAGTTAGGAGTTTTATTATGGAATTTTCTGTTTTTCGTCAGGTTTTAATTCGTGCACTGGGGCATATGCAATCTATTGTTGAAAAGCGCGCAACTTTGCCAATTTTGATGAATGTAAAATTAGAGGTTGCCGAAGATTTGGTGTTGTCTGCGACAAATGTTGATTTGGAATTGGTTGAACATGTTGCGGCGGATATTACTTTGGCGGGCAAAACAACTGTGCCGGTTCAAATGTTGTATGATATTGTTCGTAAATTGCCTGATGATGCTGAAATTTCTTTTAAACAGGTTGGTGATCAATTGGTTGTGTCCAGTGGTCGTGCGGTATTTCATTTGCCAAGTTTGCCTGCGGAAAATTTTCCGGTTATGGCCGGCAGCAATTTAACCACAAAATTCCAAATGACAACCGGTGATTTGGCGCATTTGATAAATCAAACAAAGTTCGCGATTCCAACCGATGATGTGCGTTATCATTTGGGCGGAATTTATTTCCATATTGCCGAAGAAGGTAAAAATAAAATGTTGACAGCGGTTGCGACCGATGCACAACGTTTGGCTTTGTGTGCAATGTTGGCACCGGCGGACAGTGCCACGATGCCATCTGTGATTTTACCGCGTCGTGTTATTGGTGAATTGTCTAAATTGCTGGAAGATGCCAATGTTGACGATGTAATGATTGAATTGTCGGATACCAAGGCACGCTTTACAATTGGAACGGCCATTTTGACAAGTAAATTGGTTGATGCACAATATCCAAATTATCGGGTTGTGATTCCAAAGGGTAATGATAAAATTGCTGTGATGGACAGAAAACAGTTTATCAATGCGGTTGATTTGGTGTCGGTCGCATCTGTGGATAAAACAAAATCTGTGCAATTAACTTTCTCTACAAACAAATTGGTTATTAATGCGTCCAGTCCAGATGCTGGTACCGCAACCCAAGAATTAGATGTTGAATATAATGGCGATGCTTCATTTACTGTTGTGTTTAATGTGAAATTCTTGCTTGATGTCGCGGGTCAGGTCGAAGGTGAAAAATTCCAAATGGAAATGCAGGATGCTTTGTCGCCAACGACAATTAAATCTACGGATAAAAAGACGGATTCGTTGTTCGTTTTAATGCCAATGCGCATGTAATAAATTAAATTTTATGGATTCTTGTCGCGGTCGGCGTTCCTTATGTAGCATTTGTACACTGCGGAACACCGACCGTTTCCAATAATCTCACAAAATTTAATTTCTTTTTTATTTATTATACTTTGAACACTGAACTCTATATAAATCGCTTGATTTTTAGTCGTATAAATTTATAATTGCCCCGTAAGTTTATGAAATAAAAGGATTTATTATGGCATCATATATTGCAAATGATATGCGTGTGGGTTGGGTTATTTCCCATAATGGAAAACGTTATTCGGTGACTTCGATTACCAAGGTTAAACCGGGTAAAGGTGGCGCATTTGTTCAGGCTGATTTGCGTGATATCGATTCGGGTAACAAAGGCGGTGATCGTTGGCGTGCCGAAGATAAAGTTGAAAAATTAATGGTCGAAGATTTGGAATGTCAATTTTTGTATTCTGATGGCACAGATGCGTATTTTATGAATTTGTCTGATTATGAACAATTTACTATGCCGGTCGATTCGTTGGGTGAACAAATGAAATTCTTGGCACCGGAAATGATGGTGCGTGCCAATTTCGTCGAAGGTCATCCTGTGTCAATTACTTTGCCAAAGACCGCAATTGCAACGATTGTTGAAACAGAACCCGCATTAAAGGGGCAAACAGCCACAGGTTCTGGTGGAAAACCGGCAATTTTGGATAATGGTGTTCGTGTTCAGGTTCCTGTATTCGTAGAAGCGGGTGAAAAAATCGTGGTAAATACGGAAACTTTGGAATATGTGGAACGCGCAAAATAATGTGGGTTTATAAAGAAAAGTATAAATTGGTGAATCTTTTCACCAATTTTTTTTATGTTTCGATTTTTTTTATGTGATTTTTGTGATATAATATGTATGCAAACAAACAATTAAATGATGAGGGAAAGAGATGAAAAAATCAACGTTTTTCGCAGGTGTTTTGGGCGCACTATTATTTGCTGCAAATGCTAATGCGGAAGATTTTAATTATTATTTTGCCCCAGATAGTGGTGATACGGGTGGTAATAGTTATCCAACTTTTAGTACTGCCCAGGGGTCTACGACGGGTGATAATTTTATAAAGGTTGCAACAACGAAATACGTTGATAAACAGGTTGATGATGCAAATACTGCGGTTGTGACATTGAATACCAATGCGAATACGGCAAACGGAACCGTTAATACTAATGAAACAGATATAACCGCGATGGAAGGCAACAGACAGGTTATTCCGGGTTCCACATATTGTGCGAATTTGGATACGAACCTGTACAGTGGTTGTGGATATATTTCTGATACTGTGCCAAATGGCGATACAGTTCCAGATTCGAATAATACAGGGGATTACGAATGGGTTAAAATTGCTGCACAAGGTTTGGCAACAGCACAAATTGGGGCCGATGCTTCAAGTGATTCTGGGGTATAGTTTGATTAAAATTGTATAAGGAAGACGACCCACATGTTTCTGCAAAGATGTTTTCACAGTAAGTTTATAGTTTGTGCGATGTTTGCATCGTTGTTTTCCGTACATGTCGCATATGCAGCAGATCCTGTGGAAGCGATAGAAATCAATGATTCTGGTAATTGTGTTGCGGACAGTGTTGAAAACGCCAAGTATGTTCATTGGGATAGTAGAACAAATACCTGTATTGTTGATACATGTGCAGATAACTATACATTATATGAGAATAAATGTATAAAGTCGTGTGACAGAGAGGTATTAAATGAAAAATACGCCAAAGATGGTTATATGCAGGAAGATAAGTGTATAATAACATTGTGTGTGGATGGTTATGATTTAGATACACAAGACAATTTATGTAAATCTCGTGAATCTGGG
>JAFXVB010000044.1 GCA_017534945.1 Alphaproteobacteria bacterium
CGCCGCCAAATCGACATATTGTTGATAAAGTTCGGTCAATTGATTTGTGCCACCAACATCAATACTGGCATCACCAAGTTTATATACATTATCACCAACCCTGCATTGCATAGTCGCCAAATACGCATCCATATCACGCGCAGCATCCGCGTCCGCAGATTGTTCGGAAAGTCCTTGGGCCATTTGCATACCGCCAATACCGGTTGCCGCCATAGAAAGCCCACCCAGCATTTTATTCGCCGTTGATTGTTCTTTGTCTTTGGCATCCGCATACGCCTGCTCTGCATCTGCAATTGTATTCGTTTCAGGTTCGGCAATATCTTCAATCGTTTGCCCCCCAGCATTACTTTCAGTTGCAAATGTTATTGGTTTTAATTTTATTTCTAAATTCTGTCCTAATGCTACAAATTGCCGTTCATAACCCGTAGCACTCACGCGCATTTTTGCGTCTTGGGGAACATCTTTGAAACTTGCTGAAAATTTACCTTCATCGTCAGCCACACACCCCGTATCGTCCGCCACCATAGTGACACCATCATTCTGCATCAGTGCTATAGTAGCATATAAAACAGGCTCACCTGTTTCTGAATCAATAACAACACCACTGATAGTTTGTGTCGTTGTTTCCGATACACCCGTTGATGCCGCACCTTTCTTTTGACAATACCCAGATTTTACTTCGAAATCACCGCCGCATGCCGTAGCAGTACAAACTTTATATCCACCACGTCCCGCCGCGACACAATGTCCTGCGGTTGCATTGCTTGGCAATCTTTCCTTGATACAATCAGAATCCTTGGCACAAACATAATACGAACCATTACATTCCTTTTGCCCAACCCCGCCACAATTTTTACTGCCACCAGCCGCACCCCATGCGGGTGCAACAAACACCGCACATAATGCACCAATCAAAACCGAACGAAAAAAGGTCATATTCTCTCTTCTACAAAACTTCACGACTGTAATTATATCATAAAAAATGTATTTTTTCTAAATATATTTTTATACACACAACAAAAAAACCGCCAAAATTTTGGCGGTCAATTTTTAAATAAATTCTTTCTCTTAGAAACCAAACACCATACGTTGTTTTGACTGACGCTTTTTTTCATTACGCACAGCTTCTTCCTTTAAACGTTTGCGTTTTGTTGTTGGTTTTTCGTAACGTTGACGTTCCTTCATTTCACGATACAGACCTTCTTTTTGTGATTTGCGTTTTGCGACACGCAAAGCCTGTTCAACGTTATTATCACGAACCAAAACTTTTACCATTATGTATTCACCCCCTTTGGCGAATTTTTGTATTTTAATTCTTTACTGATGGTACGCCTTCGCCAAAGGCTACGGCGAGACACTGAATTTTCGTAATCGTGCGCTTTGCGCGCGATAACTAAAATTCGTGGTGGAGCTGATCAGACTCGAACTGACGACCCTCTGCTTGCAAAGCAGATGCTCTACCAACTGAGCTACAACCCCAGAACTTTGCCACTTCCATTTTGAAAGCCCAGCTATTTTATAATTATTTCAACCATTTGTCAATCAAAAATCTTTGTATCCCCAACAAAATCTTGACAAATAATCAAATTATACTAAAATCACCGCAATAAAGGACAAAAATTATGCAAAATAATTCTATTCAAAACGATATTTACAAAATTATATACGATACGGCATATATGACACCAACCTCTAACAGTCAACCATTGTGGCACAACGATGAAATGGATTCTTTGGATTGCTTGAACATTGTTCTGCAATGCGAAGACAAATTTCATATCCGCATAACCGACGATGAAATGAAAAAATTGGTGACAATTGGTGACTTGGTAAATTTAGTAGAAAGAAAAACTCAAACAATCGAAAGCAAATTAATTGCAATTGATGATACTATCAACACAATCAATGCCGACACAATTCGCCGCGCACAAATATTAAATCACAAAATCAAAGGAATGTAAAATTATGACAAGCAGCGAAAAAATACAAAACGTCCTAATCATGGTCTTGAAAGATAAATATAAAGAAAGCCATTACGAAGAATGGTCTAAAGAAATCTCACCTTTTACAAGATTGAATGACTTTTCATTTGATTCTTTGGACCAAACAGAAATAATTGTGAACTTAGAAAAAGAGTTAGATATTTCAATATCTGCTGAAATTGCCATGAATAAGTTCAGAGCCGATTCCACAATACACGAAATGACACTTGCTCTTGCGAATTTAACAAACAAAAAACCAGAAATACCACAAAAACCAAAAACAGAGTCAATCAAACAACAACCAATTATTGAATTGTATCAATTAAACCAAACGACCCTGCAATTCCGCCAAGACGGTAAAGTTCTAAACCTTTATGACGAAAAAGTAAAACCATATATAAATATGTTGCGCAAAGAATTAGAAAAACAAATTCAAAAATAAAAATCGGGGTTTGACCCCGATTTTTATTTCACTGTTAAATCTTTGCCATGCACATCGACATAGACTGTATCACCATCTTTAATCGCACCTGACAAAATCAAATCTGCAACTTTATCTTCGACTGCGGACGTGATTAAACGTTTTAACGGACGCGCACCAAACACAGGGTCATAACCATTTTCCGCCAACCATTTGATTGCCGGTTCTGTCACATCCAAAGTAATATTACGTTCCGCCAAACGTTTAGACAGATTTTTCAATTGGATTTTAACGATTCCCCCCATCACATCTTGCTTAAGCGCATTAAAGAACAATATTTCATCAATACGATTTATAAATTCTGGACGAAAATGTTTCTTTACCGCATCCATAGATGGCAAATTACTTGTCATTATAATAATCGTATTTGTGAAATTGACGATATGCCCTTGGCCATCGGTCAAACGACCATCGTCCAAGATTTGCAAAAATACATTGAACACATCTGGGTTTGCCTTTTCAATTTCATCAAACAACAAAACTTGATATGGACGACGACGCACAGATTCAGTCAGCACCCCGCCCTGATCATAACCGACATATCCCGGGGGCGCACCGATTAAACGTGCGACCGAATGTGGTTCCATATACTCACTCATATCAATTCGTGTCATTGCCGTATCATCGTTAAACAAATATTCCGCTAATGCTTTGGCAACCTCAGTCTTACCCACACCGGTGGGCCCAAGGAACATAAAACTGCCCGATGGCTTACGCGGATCAGAAAGTCCCGCGCGACTGCGACGAATTGCACGCGCAATAACGGTCAATGCTTCATCTTGACCGACAACACGTTTACGTAATTCATCTTCGATATTTAATAACTTAGATTGTTCTTCCATTGATAATCTATCCGCCGGCACCCCGGTCCATTTACTGACCACCGCCGCGATATGTTCTGGCAATACAGTTTTATATTCGCGTGCATCAGTATTCATTTGTTTAATTTTTTCGGTCAATTCCGGAATTTTACCATATTGTAATGCGGACGCTTTTTCATAATCACCGGCACGTACTGCGGATGTCACCTCTGCCTTGGCCGCGTCCAACGCCGCCATTGCATCAGACAAGCCATGCATTTTTTGTTGTTCCGCATGCCATTTTTCAGTTAAATTTTTAGATTCTTCTTCGGTCTTTTTAATCAAAGTTTCCAATTCAACCAAACGCCGCTTGGAATCTTCATCTTTTTCCTTTTTCAAAGCCTGTTGTTCAATTTTAAGTTGCTGTAATTTTCGGTCAACTTCGTCCAAAGCATCAGGCTTACTGGAAATTTCGATACGTACACGTGCCGCCGCTTCATCGATTAAATCAATTGCTTTATCCGGCAAAAAGCGGTCTGTAATATAACGATTTGACAATTTCACCGCCGCAACCAAAGCAGAATCTGCGATACGCACACCATGATGCCCTTCGTATTTTTCTTTTAATCCACGAAGTATAGAAATCGTATCGTCCACAGTTGGTTCTTCGACATAAACCGGTTGAAAACGACGCGCCAATGCCGGATCTTTTTCAATATATTGACGATATTCATCCAAAGTTGTTGCACCCAAACAGTGCAATTCACCACGCGCCAACATCGGCTTTAACAAATTGCCCGCATCCATTGAACCTTCGCCTTTGCCGGCACCAACCATGGTATGCAATTCATCAATAAATAAAATAATTTGACCATTTGCCTCTTTGACGGCCTTTAATATTGCTTTCAGACGTGCTTCAAATTGACCACGATACATTGCACCCGCCATCAAAGCCCCCATATCCAAAGACAGCAATTTTTTATTTTGCAAATTCTCTGGAATATCACGCGATACAATGCGTTCTGCCAAACCTTCGACAATGGCGGTTTTACCAACACCCGGATTACCAATCAAAACCGGATTATTTTTTGTGCGACGCGATAAAACCTGAACAGTTCTGCGAATTTCTTCATCGCGTCCAATCACCGGATCCAATTTGCCGTCCGCCGCCAACTTTGTAAAGTCAGTCGTATATTTTTCTATCGCCTGCTGTGGCGATTCTTGCATTTCTTCTGGGTTCATAAACACACCTCTTTTTTTATCAATGGGTTATATAATGCACAACCACAAAAATTCAATAGTTCTAGGAAAATAAAAACCGCGTGATTTTATTCACGCGGTTCCCACACAAAAAAACTTTTTTAATTTACCACACAAGAATCTGCTAACTGGTGCATCAAGTTATTATCTGCATCTTGGGCAAATGCATCCGCACACATTTTTTGACACTCATAATTACATTTATCATGGGTACCACCAACAAACAAATACTTTGAACTGCTAATATTTGTCACCTGTGCCGCCCCAGCATTTCTATAACCCGTCAATTTGCACACACAAGCAACATCTGTATACCCCGTACCTGTGTTCATCACACCCGTTGGTTCCACCGTCCCAATTTCACTTTGATTCAACACATCATATTGATTCAATGTTGTTGTATCTTTATATGTACAATACGCACGACCATATAATTCTGGAACATTTGGTTCACCTGTTCCTGACGATGTTATTGCCGGCAATTTTGCAATCCAAGTATTATGTTCCCACGTTGGCGCACCACCAGACATATCATTAGCCGTATTACACCAAGTATTATCTATCGTATCTGGACTATGGTCACAAATTTGGTCATAACCTTGATTCCCAGACCCAAGTGGTGTTTCAAACCCAACATTTCCAGAATCAGGCGCATTGGCAACAATCAAATCCAAATATCTGTTATATTGACACATTGTTGCACTTGGTGCCGCAGCGCTGCATGTATTTGAAATATTTGAATAATAACCACCTTTTGGACCATTAACACCATTGTCTGGATATTCCACATCATCCGCACAAGCCACTAAGCAATTATCATCATTTCCTCTTGCCCATGTCACAGTCCATTTATCCGTCGTAAAATTCTGTCTGGCACCATACGTAACCGTTTGACCATCAACGATGCGTTCTCTGTATCCGGTCACTTTACACGCACAAATATTTCCTGCTGTGGGATTACTCGGCAAACTGACTATTTGACCATACGTCCGTTCCGCAATAGGTACCGCTTTCGCCTGACCATAAATTATACCACTATCATACGAAGTTGCCCATTCACCGTTTTGGCAATTAACATCACTAAGCTCACATAAATTCTCGGCAACACCCCCAGAAGTTTTCCAACCATATCCTAACACTTGTTCCACAGATGTTATACCCGCCAAAAAGGAATCCAAACCACACGTCATAATTTCATACCAATTATTATGACCGCCGGTGTCTTTGACCAATAAACATGTTTTGTTTGATGGACACGCATTAGAATCCACTGGACGTGTTTGTTTTTCGTTTTGCAATCCGTTTA
>JAFXVB010000045.1 GCA_017534945.1 Alphaproteobacteria bacterium
CCACCTTTGGACTTTAAACCAACCGTCAACGCTTTTTCTGGCGCACCACGATGTAATTCACTGCGGTCCACCGAAACCATACCACGCATACCAGCGGTTATTGGTTTATATGTTTTCAATGCCATTTTTTATCCTTTTTTCACTTTGACACTAACGTCTGATAATTTTTCAGATTCTCTGCCAAAGCCGTTACTTTATTAATCGTTTGTAGCCAAATCCAATTTTGCATCTTTCGGTAAAGAAACATACGCTTTTTTAACTGTGCGTTGTGTTCCAGTACCACGACCACGAAATTGTTTTACTTTGCCTTTGACAACAACAATGTTAACCTTTTCCGGCTTTACATTGTAGATTGCCTGAACTGCACGTGCAACATCTTCCTTGGTTGCATCCGCAGCAACTTCAAATGCGACAGAATTGCCTTCTGACATTTTTGCCGCCTTTTCAGAAATAATCGGGCGTCTCAGTATATCATAAATACCGGCCGTCGCAACGATTTTCTTTTCTGTTTGAACTTTTTTTTCTGCCATTTCTAGAACCTTTTTGTCATTTTCAATCCAAACCGATTGACGTTACGCCCCCAGGCGCCCTTCCACAGCTTTCACTGCGTCCGCAGTCAAAACCAACTTGTCATGATTCAATATATCCAACACGTTCAAACCAATAACTGGCAAAACATCAACGTTGTTTATATTGGCCGCTGACTTTTTAAAATTGTCATCCAAATTATCAGCACCAACAAACAAAGCAGAATTCAAACCCAATTTTTTCAATTGTTTCGCAAACGCGTTCGTTTTTGCCGCTTTCAATTTTTCAGAATCAATAATAATCAAACTGTCTTCTTTTGCCTTGGAAGATAAAGCCATCTTTAAACCCAAAGCACGAATCTTTTTTGGCAAATCAATGCTGTGATCACGAACAACTGGTCCATGAACAACACCACCGCCACGCATATGAACATTGTAACGTTCACCTTGACGTGCATTACCTGTTTTCTTTTGTTTAAAGGCCTTTTTACCGCTGCCTGCTACATCAGAAACAGTTTTAACCGCGTGTGTACCTGCACGTGATTTTGCACGTTGCCATGTGACAACACGATGCAAAATATCTGCGCGCGCATCCAAACCAAAAATAGAATCTTGCAAATCAATCTTGCCGACTTCTTTGCCATCAAAATTTATAATTTTTACTTGCATTTTAATTCACCTTAATTTCCGTTGCCTTTTTCAATTATTCCGCAACAGTTTCTGTTTTGGTTTCTGTTTGTTCCGCAGAACTTTTCACCGATGTCGGAACTGGCAAATTTGTTTGTTCTTTTTTAACAGCATCAGTAATCAATACAAATGTGCCATTGCTACCTGGAACAGCACCTTCAACAAAAATCAAATTTTCTGCTTCATCTGTGCCAAAGACCTTCAAATTTTGAACGGTTACAGTTTCATTACCCATTTGACCAGACATCTTTTTACCTTTCAAAACACGACCTGGCCATTCACGCATACCTGTACCACCCAAAGAACGATGAGCTTTCAAAACACCGTGTGTAGCTTCTTTACCACCAAAGTTATGACGTTTCATTGCACCTTGGAAGCCCTTACCTTTGCTTGTTGCTTGAACATCAACAAATTGACCGGCAACAAAATGAGATGCGGATAACGCAGTCCCTACAGGAATAACACAATCATCAGATACACGAAATTCCACAATTTTACGATATGGTTTAACGCCCGCTTTTTCGGCCGCAACCGCCTGAGGTTTTGCAACATGTTTTGCTTTTGCTTCACGAATGCCCAAAACATTTGCTACATAACCATTTTTTTCGCTTGTTCTGTTTCCAATGACAGAGCAATCACCAACCGACAAAACAGTCACCGGGTGTGCAACACCGCCATCGTCATACAAACGAGTCATTCCTATTTTTGTTGTAATCAATCCGCTACGTTTCATTTTTTTTGCCTTTTTTATATGTCAGAGGTTAGAATATCATTTCCCAAAGTCAACAATAAACTAACGCTAACAACCATTATAATTTAATTTTTACATCAACACCTGATGCCAAATCCAACTTCATCAATGCATCAACTGTTTGAGGGGTTGGATTAACAATATCGACAACCGCTTTATGATTACTGATTTCGAATTGTTCACGCGATTTCTTATCAACGTGTGGTGAACGATTGACTGTAAACTTTTGAATCAATGTTGGCAAGCGAACAGGCCCAACGACATCTGCGCCGGTGCGCTTTGCTGTTTTAACAATCTCCTCCACTGATTCCATCAAGACTCTACGGTCAAACGCTGTCAACTTGATGCGAATTTTTGATGCTGGTACCATTTGTTTCCCTTATTTTATATCGCAATTGTTGGCCGTCATATATTTCAACGACGACCAACAACATTTTCATTATTTAATAATTTTGGATACAACACCGGCACCAACTGTGCGTCCGCCTTCACGGATAGCAAAGCGGCGACCTTCGTCCATAGCAATCGGAGCAATCAAAGCAACCGAGATACGAACGTTATCACCTGGCAAGACCATTTCTTTGTCTGCTGGCAATGTGATTGTACCAGTTACGTCTGTTGTGCTGAAGAAGAACTGAGGACGATAGTTGCTAAAGAATGCTGTGTGACGTCCACCTTCTTCTTTGGTCAAAATATAGACTTCTGCTTCGAAATCTGTGTGCGGGGTAATAGAACCCGGTTTGCAGATAATTTGACCACGTTCAACATCTTCTTTCTTGGTTCCACGTAACAACAAACCAACGTTATCACCGGCTTCACCTTGATCC
>JAFXVB010000046.1 GCA_017534945.1 Alphaproteobacteria bacterium
CATCCGCCGCATCTGTCCATGCATATGTTCCACGCAAAGACAATCCTATATTATCTGCAAAATTATACGACAGCACAGAATTTATATATTTTGTATCTGCACCATACGATGTTAACATACCGTTCCACAATGCGCCCAACACTGTGTTTGATTCATGCATTGTTCCAACATTTGATGTTAATGATAATTTTTCACCGCCAAATTTAATTCCCATATCATAACCCATCACATCACCCAACTTTGCAGATGCAAAATTACTGGATACAACGGGGTCATTTTCCAGCAACCCCTCACTTGTCACCGCACCAACAAAACCACGACCGGTAATTTCAAAACGACCATTATGCAAAGATACATTTGATGTCATTGCATTTGATGCCAATGATAACACCGGATTCGCACGACCTGTAAAACGGCCCGCCCCATCGGTCAAATAATGCTGATAATCTGCGACAAAACCAAATCGACCATTATCATAGGCAACTGATAAATTATCAACACCCCCCATATTATCATCATACGCACGTTCAGACCGCGCAAAACCAAAGGTGAAATTTTTACCAACAGACACAGTATTATTTTCTTCATGCGTTTGCAATTCCGCCAAAGTATCACCCATATACAAACCATGCGACGCATCATTACCCAAAGACAATTCCATATTCCAAACACGCGGCAAAGACAAATTGCCATCCACAGACGTCAATACATCATAAAAATTCATCGGTAAAACCGCACCACGCGCACCAAACACACTAGAATTTTGACTTACCGGAACCGCAGAACGCCAATACGCAATTTTGCCATTTCCGGAAACGATTTTCCCATCTGCATAATAATAAATCGATTTTCCAGGTTTGGTTGCCCTTTCCAAATTTATCAAACCATATCCGTATACTTCCTTGAACGCATCTAAATAAGTCATACTATTATTATTAACTCTGGTTTGGTACTCTTGTGGTAAAGCGTACATAGAATCCAAATAAGAAACCAATGCATTTGTCGCTGTCTCTGTTGTTGTTCCCCACGCTTCACCATTTGTTGGATTTGTTCCTAAATATGCGCCATCTGCGGTCAGTGCCAACAACGTAAATATATTTTTATTGGTCATATAAGAAAATGCCGCTTTGACCGCACCCGCCGCACCCGCCGCCGCCGCAGTTGCCTGTTCAGATGTTAAACCCGCCGCCGCAAAACACCACGGGTCAATTGACCCGGCGCCGGTTCCTGCAATTCCGCAAATACGTGATTTATAATAATTGCCGTTATCTTCATCATGCCATTGCGATAAATTGTATTTCGTACTTGGTGTAAAACCACTTACCGTATCTGCCGATGCAGATGGTAAATTCACCGCCACAACCGACATAAACAAATGTTCGGCTGCATTAAATACCAATGGAGCCGCATTTTCAAATGTTGCGTATTTATATGCCCCGGAATATTCATTATCTGTTTGAACATCACCCACAGAAAAAAACGTCAATGGGGAATAATTACCACCCAATCCATTAAAGAAACTTCTGGCATCTGTTTCTGGTTCACTGGATGTTTGATTATTATTATAATACAAAGCAATCCAATCATAAAAATCATCACTATGTTCTGTATAATTACCAGATGACAAACTAACGAAATCCTGTGTGGTTTTTGCGATACCAAAAGTGGACAATCCGGCTGTTTCATCGCGCAAAGGTGATATAATATCCAAATTTGCAATCACACTAACCTTGGCACGTCCCGTGCCGGTTCCAACTGTAATTCCTGTCCCGGTTGCATAAGATGCGGCACTGACCAATGCCTCATAATTACGATAAATTGTGTTATTCGCACCGCCACCTGTTCTATAAATCGTCATTTGACCATTTGGCATAAAACCGGTGAAATCCCCCAATGGATCTTCACCATCACCTTGGACTGTACGTCCATCTCTATCACCAACCACATAACCGCCAACAATTTTAGCCAATAAATTATCCATATTTGTTGCACTTGAATTACTTATTGCGTGGTTACCACCAGATAAATCAAATTGTCCAACCATAGAAGTATCTTCGGTGCTTTTATATTTTCTTTCTATTGTATCATACGAAACAACACTGTTAAAATATTTACCAGAAATTTGACTCGTCGCCGCAGGATTTGCGCCATCAATCGTATCCGCACCCATCGTAGTCCATGCAAACACACGATCTTGCAAAGAAGTATTTGCCGCGGCATTTATACCGTTTGCCGTCACCAGCGCAACATTAACCGGCACACCACCACTGACAGTTAAATTAGGATCATTTGGAACATTGAAAGGATATTTACCTGACGGTACAGGAGAATGCGCACTGCCATACAGCAAAGTACTTTGCCCCATATAACCACGCGCAAATGGATAATATCCATGCATCATTAACAAATAATTACCATACGAATTCATAACAGAAAAATTATTTGCAAAATCACCACTGCTATACACATCTGCTTCGGTATCTGCATTAAAATTACTAATCACATTACCATTGGGATCAACCATGGCTGTGCCATATGGCACAGTAAACGCAGGTGCCAAACTGCCGCCACCGCTTTCGCTGCCGCCACTGCCGCCGCCGGCATGACTTCCTGTACTGGCACTTGAATTATTATCATCGCCGCCATCGAAAACATCGGTTGCCCACAATAATCCGCCAACCACAGCGGCCACACCAACCGTTCCCAACACCAACTTATGCGTTGATGACAATCCAGAAAACACACCTGATTCTGGGGTTGGATTTGTTCGTGTACGATAATTTTTTATCTGTCTATCACAATTAGATGCATCCGCACCATACATTTGCAAGACCTGAACTGCACGCATATCATTATTCATAACCGCCGTACACACCACAGACAATCCTGTCGAATCGACATAATTAATATCGGCACCACTGTTAATCAAATTTTGAACAAGGCGTGTATTTCCATTACGCGCCGCAGATAATAACTGTGCGGCCATATTAAACCCGGTTGTTCCTGTCGCAGCAAAAGCCCCACAAGGCACACAACACAACACACACAATAAAAAACGATTAAATTTTATCAATCTCTCTCACCATCTTATGACAATGCTATCATATAATTAAAAACCAAGTCCAGAAAAAACTATAAAAAAATCGTCATGCATAACATGACGATTTAAGTTGTTAACAATACAAAAACTTATTTGACATTTTCCCATCTGCAACGAACCGTAGCACGACGAATTGCTTGGACTGTATCCGCAAATTGCGCCGCCGACGGATTTGTTGTTCCAACAACAACAGAATTATTATCCCCAGATATAATCACAACACCATTGCTGTTGGATACATCCACAGAAGCACATGGTTTTTTAGCCGGTTGTGGATTATTATTTACCGGGACTGGGTTATTATTATTTGCAGTATCACGAACCGCCACAGGTTTTTTCACCGGTTTTTTAACTGGCTTTTTATTGCAATCACAACATGAATCAATGTCATGACGCAAACCGGCAACACTGTCATACAAATCATCAACGCGACGATTTAACATACTATCTTGACGATTCAAAATTTGATCATTATTAAACAAGATAGAATCTGTTGCTCTTAAATCTTCATCGTTATCAAACAATTTTGAATCATTGTTTTCTAAATTTTGCAATCTTTCATCTTGGTTGCGATTATCCGCACAACCTTTGACACTTAAAAAACATAAAATAGCAACAATCAAACCACCCGCCGCTATCAATGCAATTTTCTTTTTATCAGCCATTTTAAACTCCTTTTGCTGTCTGTTTGTCAGTAGTATAATACAAAATCACACTTTTGTCAAGGTGTAAAACATTTTTATTTTTCACTTTAATACCAGCCCATTTTTTGATATAATATGCCACAAGAGAGAATATGATAAAAAAACTTGCATTTTTGGCATTGGGTATTGTCGCACTGCCCCAGATTACTTGGGCTGCGCCATGTTCGCGTATAAATTTAACAAAATGTTTGGATTCTGGATGTGCAATAAATTTATCCTCGAATCCTGCGGCACGATGTCAATATTGCGGCACCGCCGATGCTGGATTACCTGCGGCATCCGCGATGAAATCTGTAAGTGCCGGCACATCATCAAAAAACACTATTTCGGCCAAAGAATTAAAAAATGCCCCAACCGATCCGGGCGAAAGATATGTTTGGGCAACAAAATTATGTTTGTCCAAGGTTCAAAATTGCACCGCCGAAGATGTAACCGAAGCATACGATCCATTGATTGAAAAATCTTGCACCGCCGCCGGTATCAGCAACGATATGGCAACATTGCAAAAAAAAGCCGCAAACAGCGAAAAATCCAAAACCGTATGCACAAACGAAATTTCCGTTTGCATAACAAAACCAGAAAAATGTGATTCTAATTTTTCAAAATGTGCCGACGAAACACAATTCAATAACTTTTTCGCCGCATGCGCCGCACAAACATCTGGTTGCACAAATTCAATTGATGCGGCACGCGACACAATCGCGACAAATCGCACATCAACATTAAATGCCACAGATTCAAACCTGACGGCAATCGTTGCATCATATCAAAATGCACGCAGTCAAAAAATGGCATCAATAAAAACAAATTGTGAAAACAATACAGATTATGAAAACTGTGTCAAAAATGCATGCAAAACAAATACCAATAATAATTGCAGCACCGATGCCGAACAAACAATAGCAAACAATTTGTGCCAGTTTTATAAAACAGCATGCACCAAGGTGAAATAATGAAATACCAGGTCAGTTCGAAACTTTTAGTATTATATGGAATAATTTGCGGAATATTTGTTTTCGCAAAATCTGGTCATTGTGCAACTGTTTATTCACGCGGTAGCGATGTCGATGTCACACCAATTGAAAACAAAAGTTCGACTTTCAGTACAAAATTATCCAACGCAACCGATGACGATTATAAATCAAACGATTCTGCATTGGCTGAACAAATTCGCGCACAACGCGCCGCATTGGATTCCAAAGATATTGATTCTGGTGTGAAACTTCAAACAAAATCTGGGGGCAGTAAAAACAATTGTGATGCCGCACTGCGTAAATGTATTACTTCAAAATGTGCATCCAATTATTCAAAGTGCGCAACTGATTCTGATACTGTGTTTTCTAATAAATTAAACGCATGTAAAAAAGACACGAATTGCACCGCACATGAATTTACTTTATTCACAAATGAAATCAAAGAAGATAAAAAACAAGAAATACGACTGGACGCATATAACAAAGTTATAACATGTGGAAGCAGATATAACGATTGCATCATCACTGCTTGCGGTCCACGATTTAATAAATGTCTTGGAAAATCTGCGGGCGACAAAGCAATCGCAAATTGCAAAAAAATCGCCACAGATTGTACCGAGGCCGATTATGGATTGGCCGGTCGCATCGGTTCAATATTTGGAACGGTCCGCGTAGATGCCGAAAAACAAATCAAAGCCGATGAACAAAAACTATATTCACTGCGCGATCAAATGCGCATATCTTGCCAAAGCCTGGGCGCGATGTTTGACGAACGTTCATTGGATTGCATATTTACTGCAAACTTTTTTGCCGGCGAAGATAATTCAAAACCAATGGCATCAAAAAAACTGTACGCAGGGTCAACATTTGATTGTTCACCTGATTGGTTTGGAATCGACATTACAACATTTAAAGAAAACGCATATCGCGAAACACGCGCACAAACCGCCGCATCATCTGCTATGTTGGGGGCGGGATTGGGAACTGCTGTTGGCACATTAACATCCGGCGCAATCGACCGGGCCATTGATCGCCAAAAAGCAGAAAAAGCATTAGAAGAAGAATGCGAAAAAGCCGGTAAAAAATTAAAAGACGGCAAATGCGAAGATACAGTCATTTCAAAAGGCAAAGAAGTTATCGCCACAACAAATCAACTTAATGATTCATTATCAGGTGCACGTGTTGCAGCCGGAACCGTCGCTTTGGAATCAACCGGCGTTCCTGCATCAATTGCGGCACCCGCCGCTCAAGGCCTTGAAAGTGCCAGCGGAACATTAAAAAACGATGCAAATTCTGCACTGGGGCTTAGCA
>JAFXVB010000006.1 GCA_017534945.1 Alphaproteobacteria bacterium
CATCGGCGGCAATATTGACCATATCCATCCAATCGCGATGCGCATCATCCCACCCCAGTCGCGTTTTAATCGATACAGGAATTTGAACCGCACGCACCACAGAACACATAATATCACCCGCCAATTCATGGTCGCGCATTAAATATGCGCCGGCACCTGCACGTGTTGCAACCTTTGGCACAGGACACCCCATGTTTATATCAATCCATTTTGCACCATTATCTTGCAAAATTCGTGCAGCATCCGCCATCAACCCCACATTTGCACCAAAAATTTGAGCGCCAATATTGCCTTCATCACCATAAACATCAAAGTTTCTTGGACAATTTTTATGCATATCCACCAAAGAGTGACAAGATATCATCTCTGTCACCAACGACACATCTGGTGAAAATTCACGCACCATACGACGAAATGGCCGGTCAGTAATTCCAGCCAAAGGCGCAACAAAAAATTTCTTTTTATCAAACATTTGTGATATAATGACACGTATGAAGGAAAAAATCAAAAATTTATTTGCATTTATGGGACACGCATGGGGTGCCGGATTTCATGGCAAATTAGGCGTCATAATGGTTGTTATCGCCCTATTCTGGTCGATTGGTATATTTACTGGGAAAACCACACTCCAAGGATTTATCATAAATATATGGCGTTTGAATACTGCACAGACCCAACTATTACAAGAACAAGAAAAATTAAAAACATTACAACATCATATCGATTTAGTTCAAAAAAACAGTCCCGATTACATTGAAGAATTGGGACTGAAACGGTTAAACATGGGCGATGCCAAAACAAAAATCTTAAAGATTTAATTCATACACGTAATCACGCCATTTAAATAGAATGCAAACACCAACCATGCAATATATGGCCAGACAAGGTAATATGCGGTTCGACTGATTGTTTTGAATTCCATTGCCATATACACAGAAACCAATATCAATCCAAACATTATGAACAACGCCAATGCCGGCATATGTAATCCAAAGAATACATAACTCCACAATGCATTTAATACCATTTGAAAAAAGAATAACCATTCTGCGGCGGTAACACCATTACGTGCCTCGCGTCCCTTTGCACGCCAAATCATGAACAACGCGATACCCAACAAAGTATATAAAATTGTCCATGCAACAGAAAACACCATTGGTGGTGGTGTAAGCGAAGAATTAACCAATCCATTATACCATGCGTCTGTGTGTCCAGTAACCGGTGTAAATAACACCCCGATTGCGCCTGGTATAAAAGAAATAAGTATTGCGGCAATCAAAGTAAAAAAAGTCTTCATATTTTCCTCCCTTTGTTATACCGCCAATTATACAGTAAAAACATATACCTTGCATCAAGCAAATATTCTCAACATTTTAAAAAAAATCCCGCAATTGCGGGATTTTGTTATTCTTGTAGCAATTTATGTATCAATTCATCTGGGGTTTGTGCCGCATGTATATTATATTGATGTACATCTTCAATAAAACCGCAATCTTGCATATGAACAAACAAACGACTAAACGGGCGCCAAAAACCATTTGTATCCAAGAAATACAATGGCTTTTTCGTTTCGCCAATCTGCTGCATCGTCATAATATCACTTAATTCATTTAATGTACCCAACCCCCCTGGTAAAATAATAAAAGCATCAGATTCATTAAACATTTCTGTTTTTCGCGCATTTATTGAATCTGTCATCCTTAATTCAATACCATCATACGCCGGTTCTTGGAGTGCAACAATATGGGTTGTTGATACGCCCAACACCGAACCGCCATTATCCACCACAGCACTACACACAGTTCCCATCAAACCGACATTACCACCACCAAAAATCAATTTGATTTTATTTCGTGCCAACAATTCACCAACCCGCGCCGCATCACGCGCAAATTGAGGATCTGTGCCGTATTCATGACCACAATATACCGCAACAGAGTTTATTCTACGTTTTATCACTTCTTTTTCCTTTATTTTTTGAAATTATATCATAAAATGAACATATTATGAATCAAAAGTTTTTGGATTATATCCACAATTTTAAAGGAAAAAAATTGGCTATCGCGGTAAGCGGCGGGGTGGATTCTGTGTGTTTATTGCATTGGTGTAAATTAGCGGGCATGGATATAACAGCACTGCATGTGAACCATGGATTGCGCGCAGCAGCCGACATAGAATCAAAATATGTTGGTGATTTATGCAAATCATTGGATATTCCATATCATATATTTTATTGGGATGGCAAAAAACCAAGTGTTGGACTGGAATCTGCTGCACGTGAAGCAAGATATAAAATGATGACTGACTTTTGTCGTGAAAACAATATTTATGCATTGCTGGTTGCACATCAGGCCGACGACCAAATTGAAACTTTTTTAATGAACCTGGGGCGCGGAAGTGGTATTTACGGATTGGCCGCTATGCGACGTGAAACATACATTTCGGGGGTGCGCGTTGTGCGTCCTTTATTAGATGTGTATCGCAACGAATTAAAAAAATATTGTGATGAACATAACATTAAATACTTTATTGATGAAATGAATATGGACCCACAATATACACGCGTAAAAATCAGACAAAATCGACACCTGTTAAATGATAAATTGGGTATCAGTGATGCGCGCATTTTACTGGCAATTCAAAATCTGGGACGATTGCGGGACGAAATAGAAGGAAATATTGATGTTTTGATTAAATCTGTACTGAACAACCGTCGGGCTGTTTTTGCGGATGTTTTTCTATTTGACCTGAGCCCTGATCTTAGGCTAAAGTTTTTAGGCACACTTATTCAAACAATTGGGGGGGATAAATATCCGCCACGCTTGAATTCTTTGGCGACGGCATTATCTAAACTACAAAGTGATTGCAAATTTACCCTGGGACATTGCACCATCCGGAGATTAAAAAATCAAATCTTGGTTGTACCAGAAGGAGAAAAAACAACTTTTAGGAAAAGAAGACATGAGAAACATATTTAAAAAAACAAAAGATACATCAAATTGGTTCTTGGGATTATTTATAGCATTATTCTTGGTTGTGTTGGTTCGTGTAATCATCGGTCAAAACAACACTGTAATCACACCCAATGCAAACAATACAACGACAAACGCACCCGTCATTATTAGCAATAAACCAGTCGTATTGACTTTTTCTGATGTATTACGTCGTGCCGAAGATATAAAAAGTATAAATATTCGCGAAAATGATGCAACAGGTGTTTTAAAAGACGGAACTAAATTCCAAGCAACAATCAGTTATGACCCTGAATTTCTAACAAATTTATCTAATAAAGGCGCGTCTGTTTCTATTGATTCCAGTAAAGGAACATTGGAAATTATCGCAACATGGTTTCCAATTTTACTGACAATATTATTCATATACTGGATTTTCCGCGGTATGCGCGGTGGCGCGGGTGGATTAAACAAGGCTTTATTGGCACAAAATCCAACCAAGGTCACAACCGGTAAACCAAAAACAACTTTTGCCGATGTGGCTGGTATTGATGCTGAAAAACAAGAACTGATGGAAATCGTAGAATTTTTAAAAAACAAAGATAAATTCAAAGCATTGGGCGCACGCGTGCCGCGCGGCGTTTTGTTATCAGGCGAACCCGGCACAGGTAAAACATTATTGGCGCGCGCAATTGCCGGCGAAGCAAACGTTCCGTTTTTTGCCACATCTGGCAGTGATTTTTCCGGAATCATTGTGGGATTGGGTGTTGCAAAAATCAAAGAAATGTTTGAAATGGCAAAACGAAATGCACCATGCATTTTATTTATTGATGAAATTGATGCAATTGGTCAAAAACGTAGTTCACACTCTTTCAATGACCAAGATCGTGAACAAACATTGAACCAGTTATTGATTGAAATGGACGGTTTCGCGAATGAAACAGGTATTATTGTAATCGGCGCAACAAATCGCCCAGATATGTTAGACACCGCACTGTTACGTCCGGGACGCTTTGATAGACAGGTGCAAATTGAATTACCAGATTTGGCGGGACGCGATGCAATTTTACAATTACACGCAAAAAAATTCAAAATTTCACCAGATGTTGAATTAAAAGATGTTGCACGCGGTACAACCGGATTTTCCGGCGCAGATTTGGAAAATTTGTTAAACGAAGGCGCTTTACATGCGGTACGCGCAGGACACAAGGCGGTTGAACAATCTGATTTAGATGAAGCACGCGATAAAATCATGATGGGACCAAAGAAAAACCGTAAAATGCGCGAACAGGATATTAAACTGACCGCATATCACGAAGCCGGTCACGCATTTGTCGGCGTTATGTACAAAGATTTGGTTGACCCAATTCACAAAGCAACAATCGTTCCACGCGGGCACGCATTGGGTATGGTGCAACACCTGCCAATTGACGACAAAGTTTCAATGACATTGGCCGAAGTTCGTGCAAACTTGGCTGTATCTTTGGCAGGTCGTGCCGCCGAAGAAATATTTTTTGGCCCAGATAAAATTACCACCGGTGCCGAAGCCGACATTGACCACGCAACAAGACTTGCCCGGTATTCAATTACAACGGCTGGATTATCACCAAAAATTGGATTGGCGGCAATAAAACAAGTATCAACATTTGGTACGCGTTCACCTTTGGAATCTGCATCCCAGCAAACCGCGCAAATGGTAGACGACGAAATCCGCACATGGTTGGATAACGCACATAAAGATGCCGTCAAAATCATCACCAAAAACAAAAAGACTATGGAAAAATTGGCCAAAGAATTATTGGCACGCGAAACATTGACGGGTGATGAAATCAAAGAAATTGTGTTTGGCAAAAAATCTGCAAAGGTCACAGAAACCGCAAAACGCGCGAAAAATGGAAATAAAAAATCAAAAAAATCTTAAACTAGAATTGCTGAATATGGCACCACATTTCACAAATTCTGTGTTGGTGTCCCATGGCAATAAATGTATCATTTTCGATGCATGGGGACGCGCGCAAGATTGGATAAGATTATTACATGAACGCAATCTGGAACTTTTAGCAATTTATTCCACACATGGGCATCCTGACCATATTTCTGCGGCCCCAGATTTGGTTTTATCAACCGGGGCAAAATGGTTTTTGAATAATGCTGATTTTAATTTAATCGGCTGGGGCGATGAATTATTAAACGAATTTGGTTTACCACCAATCACACGCGACATCGTACCAACCGCCATGCCTGAACACAAAACAACCATTTTTAATGACATAAACATGGATATAATTTCATGTCCCGGTCATACCTGTGGGGGTGTTGCATTTTACATCCGCGACCTTGGCACGTGCATTGTCGGCGACACAATATTTGCAGATTCCATTGGCCGTACAGATTTGCCGGGGGGCGACACACAAACATTAAAAAAATCAATATTACACCTTTATGAACAAAACATGCCGGACGACACAATAATCATACCCGGCCACGACAACATCACCAACATCGCCACATTAAAAAAACACAATCCATATTTTAAATTAGCAATCAAAAGTCGCGCCCGATAAAAGCATCCCTGAACACATTGCCGTATTTATTTTATATTTTCGAACACCAAAACACGCACAACTTCACCTAAATCTTTCACAGATTTTACAAAACTCCATCCGGCATTTTTGAAAATTTTTATAACATCTGCATCCATATCAATTCCAATTTCCATGTAAATTCGCCCACCAGATTTCAACCAATTTTTTGCATTTTTTGCAATTTGTTCATACGCCGCCAAACCATTATGTGCCGCAAACAGTGCCATTTTTGGATCATGCATTGCGCCAAGATTAACGCGCGCATCACCACGTGCAATATACGGCGGATTTGAAACAATTACATCAAACGCCCCTGTGGGCAAAGCCGTCGCGCAACCAAAATCACCATACCGCACAGAAATTTTTGTCATCAATCCCAAATCCCGAATATTTTTTCGTGCAACACGTGCCGCCGCCAAAGATTTTTCCAAACCGACACCATCCGCCGAAATATTTTTTGCGATTGCACATATAATACATCCTGTACCACAGCCCAAATCAGCAATTGATATATGCTTTGCTTTTTTATAATCGCCCAACACAGCATCCACGATTGTTTCTGTATCCGGACGCGGATCCAAAGTCCACCTCGAAGTATAAAATTTCAATCCATAAAACCATTTATAATGCACGATTTTCGCAACAGGAACCCCCGCGCGCAATTTTCGCACAATCCAAAACAGTCGCCACCGCGACATACGCGGCATTGCATCAACGATAATACGTGCGACATGCGCACCGGCGACATCAGTTAAAATCTTGAACGCTTGATTTAATGTCATAAATTTAGTATAATACACTTTATGAAAAAAGTAAAAGAATATCTAAACACAAATGTGTTGACCAAGATTACTATTGCGTTGGCGGTTTTGCTGACATTGGTCGCCCTATTCCTTGTTATAACACACAATGCCCCGATTTCTGGGGATAAAAACGATACAACCGACACATGTAAAACGGTGGTGGTTGTATCGAACGGTGACACGCTGTCTGGACTATTATCTAAACAGGGTTTATCGCACAGTCAAATAAACGAAATTGCGCGGGTATTAAAATCCAACGGCATAAACGGCCTACGCGCTGACCGGGACAAAATTGAATTTGTTCGTACGAACGATGAATCGCCTGTGAATAAAATTGTTGTTATTCCGTCCCCCTGGCGCCAGGTTGAATTAACCTGCACTGACGGTGCAAATTGGCAATGCAACACTGTGGACATTGAACGCGACACGCGTGCGGTGTATAAATCTGGCGTAATTCTTGACGGCGACAGTTTTTACCTTGCGGGGATGCGTGCGGGCATACCGGCGGCAATTTTGGCAGATGTTTATGATTTATTGGCATTTGAAATGGACTTTGAACGTGATGTTCGTGCGGGTCAAAAATTTTCTGTATTATACGAAGAAAACTTTTCATCCGGGGCCAAGGTTGATAACGGCCACGTTTTGGCGGTATCGTTTGACGCATTGCGTGGCAATGTAAAAATGTATCGTTTTAAAAAGAAAGACGGTTCGGTTGGCTATTACGACGAAAAAGGGAACGGTGCGATAAAATCTTTGAAACGAACACCAATCAATAATGCCAAAGTGACAAGCAGTTTTACAACCCGACGCAAACATCCTGTATTGGGCTTTACTCGTGCCCACAAAGGTGTTGATTTTCGTGCGGCGACTGGCACACCGATTCCGGCGGCGGGTGCGGGTCGTGTAATCAAACGCGGATATAACAGTGGTCATGGAAACTTTATAAGAATCCGTCATAACGGTTCATTTGAAACACTTTACGCCCACATGTCAAAATTCAAAAGTGGCGTAAATGTCGGCACCACTGTGAAACAGGGTCAAATTATTGGTTTTGCCGGTTCAACTGGCCTATCTACGGGTCCGCATTTGCACTATGAAATTATCAAGGACGGCAAACATGTAAATCCATTAACTGTAAAGTTGCCGGCAATAAATAATCTGGACGATGCAAGTAAAACAAAATTCTTGGAATATCGTCGTGCATTGGATGATGGCATAGAATACCTTCGAACACATCCACAAATGTTCATAGTATTATAACCCCCTGTTCCCCTCCTATCGGGCCCCGCGAAATTGCAAAATTTCGTGGGTGATTTCTGGAGGGGTGGCGCGAAGCGACGGGGTGGTTTCCCCATATTCCCCTCCGCAGGAGGGGAATAACAGCAAACAAAAATCCCCGCCTTTGCGGGGGTTATTAATTATCCGGTTCACCAAAGAATCTTTGTCGTGTACTGTGCGTTGTCCTTATATAATAAGCACAATCATACGCGCAATTACTCGCACATCGCGATGCCGACCCAGCTTCCGAAGATATAAACCACCACCGAACATTGGACGGCGCACTTATATTTTTATTATCAACATTAATACCATCAATCTTGCACCAGCATCCATACCCAACTGTATTCCACCCAGCATCCGTTCCGGGGACGGCACTACTGGACGTGCTGGCATTGCATTTGGCAACACCATCCACAGCCCCGGCAATAACACCATTTTGATTTGCGTTCCATGTAACAGACCAAACCATACCTGGAACACCTGGGTCATTTTCGACAATTGGACCCGGGGTAAAGTCATCGCCAGATGCCGCGGCGTTGCCATAGAACACACCATTTACAGTATCATACATACCATACTTAAAATCGCTGTTCCGCCGCACAGGAATCATATTGCGGACAAGAGTGTTGTTGTTGTATATTTTTGCAGAATATAATCTAAAATTTCCGTATCTTGGTGCACTTGCTATATTCACTCTGAATAATTCAATTGAATTAGTTAACGAAAATGTTGCTGCATCAACGGTGATTGACGCAATCGTTGAACCATTCGCTTGTAATGTTGATACGTTTTTATTCAAATCAAAAACATACCGTACATTTGCTCGTAATGTCGTTTCAGGCACCAATTGTGTGTCCAAATTGTTATACACTAGGCTTGCTCTATATGTAGTATTTCCGCCGTAAACACCGAACCCAGGTCGCCACGCTTGGTTAAAAGACCCACCAAACGAGAATACACCAGCCCCCAATGCAGGAGCCAAAACATCAATCGTCATACGGCTGTCCTGATTAGGCACAATACCCGTATCAATATACTGTGTACCGGTGCTCTCAATATATTCAAGTTGAGTGTACCCACTGTTATTGGCACTGGTGTCGCCGTTGGTTTGTGTTGCCAAAATTGGTTTTGTGAAATCGTACCAAGGGTCATTAATAGGGTACCAGCAAGGGGTGCCGTCGTCTTTTTCGACCAGTAAACATTGGCGATAATTTGGACATGATGTCGGGCATGTTTCATCGCTACTGTCCGCGGGATTCGGGCGGGTTTGCTTTCCGGACGCCAATTCACTAATCGAATTGGCTTGGGCGATTGTACCAGCCACTATATTATTAATCGTCGAAACCGCTGTATCCAAGGCGTCAATTACGTTTTGGAACTTTGCGCTGTTATATAA
>JAFXVB010000007.1 GCA_017534945.1 Alphaproteobacteria bacterium
AGCACCAACTCCAACAACACAACAAATGGATTTGGTGAATCGACCAGTGGCGGATTTAACGGTGCATCACTTGGTGTAAGTTCATCACTCTTGGATAACACAGGAAAATAATTTCACCAATTTATACTCTATCGTGTTCTCAAAAACACCGCACCGGCAATTTCACTGTAATCAGTTTTTGCCCAATTTAATTTATCGTTCAAAAATTCGTATTCGTCACAATACATCGGATTCAGTGTATCTAACACTATTGTTCCTTTCTTATTTATATGCGGACGCAATTTATTCACCGTATCCAAAATAACATCGTCATCCTTTGCATACTGCAAAATATTAGACAGGTAAATTATATCATATTTTTTACCGTTCAATTTTGGTGGTAAATTATACAAATCAGACCATATGAAATTATAAGATTTTGGCAAAGAATATTTTATTGCATCATATTGAAAATTTCCCATTTTCCAATATGGATTACCCGGAACATTTCCCCAAATCGTACAACCATCCATATCATATAAATATTTCATTATATCTTTATCATCTTGGAACGCATCATAAACAAATTCCCACGCCCAAGATTTTGTAAATGCACGTTCCTCCGATAAATTATTCAACACACATTCATAACGTTCTTTATCAATATTATTTTGCAACATATGCATTTTCAACCGCAAAACTAAATAAGCATTAATTGATATATCAAAAGTATCCACAAACCGCGCCCCATATGCAGATAATATCAACGGCATATCACCACCGCCAACAACCGATAAAACAGATTTACCACGTGGCAACAAATAATTAATAATTTCATCCACATTTTCATTTGACGACAAATACGCCGGCGAATACTTATAAAAATAAGTATCATCCTGCGCAGAAGCTCTGCCATCTTCCATATATAACCGTCTGGCGACATTTGAATCTAAATTATATTTTTGCCACATAATCATAATCCTTTGACAAAAATTATAGACAAAAATATCGTTATGTCAATCAAATAAATCAACCCAAAAACATACAAGTGCCGAATTACCGGCACTTGCACATACTCAAAATCCCCAAGATTTCGAATTACCAAACTAATGTGATATAACGTTGATTGGTGCCTGGGTTCCAGGATTCACCGGCCCAACAGGTGGTACCACTGGGGGAATACCATTACGCGGACACGCACCATATGACACCGCCACAGAACGATTTTCTATACACACGCTACCCGACATTCTGCATGCACTGCGCACCAAAGTCGTTGTATTGCGTCCCGGCCGTTGATAATTGATTTCAACCGCACGACATTCATCTGGGGTTGTGTACATACCACATGTATCAATCCAATCTTGACACGATGTAATGCGCGCCGTTGGACTGATAGAATCCGCAACACGCAAATTCCATTTCACATAGAAATCTTTCAAAGAATCTATGGTGTATGACTTACCAAAACCAACCACATTCAAACCATCACCAACATGGCATGAAATATTATTGCGTTCAACAAATGCAGTAATCGCTGTGGCAACACCACCGGTCGCCAAACCGATACCTGCACCGGTCAATGTTGTTTTCACACGATTTGATTCTTGACCTTGCAATACTGTCAAAGAACTAAATATACCATCCAATTCTTTGATTTGGTTTTTAATTGTGGCTTCATCAACACATGTTGCGACACCACCTGCACACAAACCATTACTTTCACCGGATGTATCACTGCCGTTCAGTAATGTTGTATATCTGCATGGTTCGGTCAAACTGTTATATTTTTGACACAGCGCAACACATCCATCCAAATACACTTTGGATTGGGCATCTATAATAACTTCTGTGCCGTCTAAATTGATTTTGAAATCGCCACTGGCCACCGCCACCGGATTCAAAGAATTCACAGTTGCACAATCGCCCAATTCTCTGTTATCGATTTCACATCTTCTTACACGCGGACTGCACATTTCAACATCTTTGGTCCGTTGCATATATCTTTCATACAGGTTCAAAATTTCTGTACATTGCGCACCATTTAATGTTCCTGTAGTCAAACTGGTACTTAAAAACTTATTCAGTTTTTTATCCAAACCGTTATCTTTGATTTGCTTTGATAACTCGCTACGCATATTTTCATCACCACATTTGAAATCACGCGCACCATGTCCAGCCAACGCACCAATTCCGGCACCAACCAAAGTTCCACCACCCATACCAACAACGGCAACCGTCTTGGTATCATTCAACAAAGAAAAGTCGAACAAATCTTTATTGCAAGTAAATGTAGAACCGGCATCTTGCCACACTTCGGCATCTTTATCATCGCCAATGGCACCAAACAACCAATTATTGCTGATTAATTTATCTTTGTTATACGCCGCAACACGAACTTTACACACCGCATTCGTTGCATCCCAACGCGCATAATGGCCACGTTCACCATCAACACCATTGTTGCCGTTCGCCGTAGTATTCACCATTGGACCTTGGGGTTGTGCCTTGGACAAAGAACCACTCTGTTGATTATTATACGCACCAACCTTATCGCCGTATTCAGATGTCACTTCGCCATTTGCACCCGACACAGCCGCAAATGATTTGCCATATGTATTTTTATCTAACAAATTACAAACATTTTCTGCTTGATTTGGTGTCAAACCTGTTTTACGCAAAACAAAGTTATAATATTCTGGTTGTACTATACGCGAATTAAAATCAAGCCAAACATCAGTTGCCGCATCATAAACATTATGACAATCGACACGCACCTGACGTATACATTTATCGATTTCATTGGCGCAAATTCCCATACCATTCATAATAGAATTACGCAAATCTTCATTAAATAAATCGTTCAAACCATTTGGCAAAGTCCCCCCTTGGACACAAGCCAAAATAGATTGCATACAATCATCAACTGTGAAACTAGAATTTTCCACACCACCATCTTCGCAACCTGTTCCCGGATTTGGTGTTGGCCCCGGTTGTGGATTTGGGTTTGGATTTGGGTTAACATTACCGCCACCGTTATTGCCACCACCGGCCACCACAGGAACATCAGTCCCCGCCACAGCATGTGTACCAATTGTATTGATTGACATGGTTGGCATTGTCGGCATACGCACCGTTGTCGCTGCACCTGCACGTGCATTTCCTGTTGTTGAACGCCCAGCAGCATTTGCCAAGCCCGCACAACACACCAACGCGGCCACACCCGCGACCCCAGACAATAATAACTTTGACGTTTTTTGCATAAAACATTCTCCCTTGTTTTTAATATATTATATCATAAAAAAAGCCATAAAAAAACTTTTTTTACACATTTTTGTTATTTTTATTTGACAAAAACATCATGTTGTCTATAATAAAAATATGTCAATACTAATTGATTTTATAAAAAAATGCAAAGCGCCGATTTTATGGACAATCGGCTATGTATGTATTTTATGGGTAATTTATCAATTTTTGTTTAACTTTGACATATTCAACGCGCATCATTGGATACATGTATCACATGTCCATTTTCGTGGATTGGGTGGATTTGCATTTTGCACATTAACATTTGCAGCAATACCATTATATATCGGCACTCTTGCTATTGTCATTCGCAATCAAAAGCCATTACTTTCAATTCCAACACCAAAATTCATTACTGATATTTTTTCAAAATCAAAACCAACAACCACCGAACCTGAAAAAAACCAAGAAACCGAATCGACGCCAATCACACCAACAAACGAAGAAATTGATAAATTTCCGGCTGAAATGCGTGGCGCATTTATTCACGCACGCACACATCCAAATCGCATAACCGTCCCAATTTGTAGCGCATGCAGTATTAACCCAAATGTGTATCCCGACACCACACCAACAACACCGGATAATATGGACGACAACCTGCCGTTGCCACCGGATTTTGATACAAATAACGACACCGCAACACAAAGTGCGCCAATGTCATCTGCCCCGATATTCCAAGACATCAATTTATATGACAACACCGAACCAGATACCATACCCGAAACACAAAATTCTGTCACAGAACATTTAACAAAAACGAATCGCAAATTCACAGTTTTACCAAACGACATTATTTTAACCGACAAAAATGTTATTGCCGTTCATGATGACAATGATTTTTGGATTATGGACGAACCAATATGGTTCGCATCTGGGAAAACGCGCACATCACCAATTGACGCATTATGCGATACCGCGAAACAAAACAAAGTCACACCAATTTTATACCTTGGGGCAACAAACATAATGCAATTGGATGAAAAATGCGCAGAATGGGAATCCCGCGGCATCCGCATTATTAAAAATTTAACAGATTTATAAAAATCCCCCATTTGGGGGATTTTTCTTTAGAACTCAAAGGTCTTTACTGATGTACTTCCCTGTGCACCACTACAATACATTTTTCTCACAGCATCAGGATTATCTTTCTCCAAAGTAACCCCACTTACGTAAGATAATATACTGGCCCAGAAACCTGTACATGCAGTTGTTTGTACTGTCAACTTACATGCCTTGGCACTTTCATCATAATTCGAACTAACAATAACATTTCCAAGGCTTCTACTCTTACTAATCCAATTACCCTTTGTTCTCTGCTGATATGCTGTTGTGCCTTCCAATTGTTCTGTTAACAATTTTTTCATACTTGTCCCACTGAACGTTTCTCTTAAACTATTTGTTGTACTATTACCAGTAGATTCATCATAGTTCTTGAACGCATTCGACATAGACGTAACAGCATACTTGGTACAAATCTTATTACTGTTTCTGGACAAACAAGTCAAATCTGGCTTGTTCGCTATACTAGCACACAAAGCTTGTTTAACCTTGTTATCCATACCTTCTGTTGCTTCTTTGAACATCTTATCATATTCTTTACCATAATTGTCTTGTGCTTTTTCCAAAGCCGCTTCAACAATCATATCCATCTTGTCGTCCATCAAGTGTGGAAAACGACCCTCGGTTTGGTTATCAGATTCCGTAACCACGTTACCATTTTCATCGACAACATCCGTTCCATCTGCATTTTTCTTTGTCTTGGTACGATTACCACGGATTTGCTTCATATCACGACCTTTTAAGCACATTGCGATTTTCGGATCATTTGCAATCAAATTAATCTTTTGATTAATCTTATTTTGCAAATTCGTCAAAGTAGCCTGAACACGTTTATAATCTTCATCATTTGGATCTGTAACATCCATCTCAGATAAATATTTTGCAACATCTATCTTATATGAACCAAACGTCTCACCATTTTCATTTTTATCAATCGGTAACTTATCAAAACGGATTAAACCACCAATAATTGTATCACCATTTGAATTTTTATAACTACGCAAACTCTTGGCACCGATATCAGCATCACCATCAAACGCTCCGCACAATGCAGAATCTTCACCGCAAACTTCTGCAAACTTCGCATTAACTTGATTCTGACAACCAGTCAAGAATGCGTTATCTATATTCAATGTCAAACCATATATAATATTTGAAATCTTAGAGAATACTTCATCAGAAGGCAAAGATCTACCTGTTTCTGGGTCTGTATTACATGCGGTCAATTTATCTGTTGGGCACATTTCATAAATCGCACTTAAATCCAATCCCATACATTGTGAATAATCTTCGCCACAACGATTTTCATCTTGCAAACAATTTTTCACTTCTTTGGTACACGCATCAACACGCATAGATGCCAAACGCGCCTTTACAAAATCAAAGATTTGCGGATTTGCTTTTTCGCAAGGTTCCAATTGAACTTTACATGCCGCATGCATTGTATCCGGACGCGACAAACACATATCATACGAACCTTCGGGATCATTTGGATCCATGTTATCTTTACATGCTTTTTGGAAACAGTCAGACAAATTACCAATACAATTCATACGCAAATTTGATTCAGCCAACAATTCTGCGGTTTTCAAAGTTGGTGCAACTTCGCGCAGGAAAGTATCCCAAACTTTATCTTTGACCGAAACGCACTCTTTCAACACCGATTCGCACATTGGCTGTTTTGAAGAAATTATATCGTATGTTTCTGCTGCAATTGTGACATTCGACATTGTTCCTTTTATTGTATATTGTTTTGCCGCCACCGCACCACGCGCACTTCTGCCGCGGGTTGTTGTTGCCGTTGTCGAAGAATCCGCAACCACCGCCGCACATTTTGAAAAATCATCACCACAACCGGCTGTGGTTTGCATACATTGTTTAAAACGCACAGTGCATTGACCCAAATCATACTTATTTGCATTTTGATGTTGTTCCAATGCGGCTTCGCGCAATGCAGTCTGCGCCGTTTGTAATTTCTTTGCAGACGCATTGCGTTGTTGCTTTAAACTATTTTCATACGCACCGCAATCAGATTTTATTTGTTGTGCATACATCATTTTCAACATAGAAATACTTTGTGCACATTCTGGAATTTGTTTTCCACAAACATCTTGAACCGCCGTATGCAATGCATCACCGGTTTTATTACTTAAATCAACGGTACTATCTTGCTTTGTTGCATCTGCAAATACATCTAAATCATCATCAAAATCAGTATTATCCCACGCACTCAAATCCAAAGTTCTAGCTTTTTTCTTGGTTTGTGTTGATGTTGATGGCACATTATCATTTGACGCCATAGATTTTGTTATTTCATCAACCTTTTGCATAACTGCATCGGCACTTTCGCCCATATTTATGCGTTCAACACCGGTTGTTGCCAAAGCATAACTTTGTTCATCCAGTTTTTGAATTTGTGCCAATATATTATCTAACTCTGCATTTTTATCACTGCACAAACAACGACCACCATTGGTGTTATCCAACATACAGAAAGAATCCATGCATCCATAATATTTTGTTTTGCATTCTTCACTGACCACTGTATTTGTCGTAGCCCCGGCAATCTTAGTCCCACTATTTATCGCTTTTTGTGTTGTTGCCGCACGCGCAGAAACGCCACCACCGTTTTTAGAAGCAACCGGTGCCTTTGTACCACTACTTGGCACAGGCACATTTTTTGCAGATGTCGTCGCTTGCGATGATGTTGGTGTATTACGTACCGCCGCACGCGCACCGGTTTGTTTCGTTGCCGATGTCGCCGCACTGTTACGTTGCACTGGGGCACGTGCAGAAAGCGCATCAACACTAATCAAAGCCGAGCAAATTAAACCAAAAGCGATAAATTTTTTCATAAGACTCTCCTACTATTGTCTTCTACATTTTATCACAAAAATATGTATTTACAAAATACTTTTTCCTAAAAAAATAAAAAATCCCCACAAAAATTGTGAGGATAAAAATTTATTCGCCAAACAAAGCGCAAACAAATTATTTTCCAGTTGCACGACGTTTAACCGCAACCGTTTTCTTTGCCGCAGTTGCCTTGGCCTTTGGTTCAGCCGCCGCTTTGGCTGGTTTCTTTTCCGCCGCCGCCTTTGGTGCTTTGGCTGGTTTTTCTTCTACAACTTCTTCTGTGGCTTTTTCTTCTGTTGCCGCCACTGGTTTTACAGATTTCTTTGCATTGACATCACGATCAACCAATTCAATAATTGCCATCGGTGCCGCATCACCATAACGAAAGCCCGCTTTTAAAACACGAGTATAACCGCCTGGACGTTTTGCATAACGTGGTCCCAATACTGTAAACAATTTTTTAACTGTGGCACTTGTGCCGTTACCCAATTCAGCCGCAATCAAACGACGATTGGCAACACTGTCAACCTTTGCACGTGTAATCAATTTTTCGACAACACCGCGCAAATCTTTTGCCTTTGGCAATGTAGTTTTAATTTGTTCACGTTCAATTAAATTTTTCGCCAAGCCAATCATCAAAGCTTTGCGTGCATTTGTATCGCGATTAAATGTGCGACCTGATTTCATATGTCTCATTGATTACTCCTTTTTGTTTCTGCCCCAGGTTCCCTGGGGATTTATTGAGACACCATAACCTAAAAATTTCTTTTCAGTATTATGGGTTATTTATTAAACTTTCTGTATTATTCCAGAAAAACTACCCTTTTCAAGAAAATAATTCCTGCAAAGCAACTATGCTTCACATAAAATTGTCAAAACATGTCAGTTGGAAGCGTTCGACGGTTTGCAGTGTACAAATGATACATAAAAACCGGCGAACGCAACAAAAGACGTGTTTTCACAATTTTATTTGTATGGGTCTTCGTATTTCTTGGACAACTCCGCAATGTTTTCCGGTGGCCAACCCGGTACTTCCATACCCAAACCCAATCCCATTGCTTCCAATTGGATTTTGATTTCATTCAAAGATTTACGACCAAAGTTTGGTGTTTTCAACATATCTGCTTCGGTCTTTTGAACCAATTCACCCAACCAATTGATTTTGTCGTTTTTCAAGCAATTATTTGCACGAACCGACAATTCCAATTCATCAACATGCTTTAACAATTTTGGATCAAATGGCAAAGCATCTTTGACCTTGTCTTCTTCGGCCGGCGCATTAACCTGGGCCGGATCTTCAAAGTTAATAAAGACAACCAATTGATCTGTTAAAATGCGTGCCGCATATGCAATTGCATCTTCGGGAGATACCGCACCGTTTGTTTTAACCGTTAATTCCAATTTATCATAATCTGTGGATTGACCAACGCGAGTTTGTGATACCGCAGAAGATACATTCAAAATCGGTGAAAAGATAGAATCCACAGGAATCACACCCAACGGCAGGTCAACATCATGCGCATTTGCCGCAACATAACCACGACCAGAATCCAAAGTGATTTCCATATCAAAAGTTGCATCTTTATCCAAAGTGCACAATTCGACATCTTTGTTCATAACTTCTACACCGGCGGATGTTTCAATCATACCGGCGGTCACAACAACCGGGCCACGCGCGTGAATGGTTGCTTTGTGTTGTCCTTCGGCATTTGCTTTGAAATACACACCTTTTAAATTCAAGATAATATCACTGACATCTTCACGAACCCCAGGTAAACTGCTGAATTCATGTTGAACACCGTCAATCTTGATATACACAGGTGCACATCCTTGTAACGAAGACAACAACACACGACGCAACGCCGTTCCCAATGTCAAACCAAAACCTTTTTCCAAAGGTTCCGCAATCAAAGTTGCAATATTAGGATTTTTTTCATCGACCTTGATATTCAATTTTTTTGGCTTAATCAAAGTCATCCAGTTTTTTTCAATCATATTTTCTCCATTCGGCTTAGTTTATTATTTTCACCAATCGGCACACACTAAAAAAACCTTGGTATTTCCAATGTGCGGATAAATTTTATACTGCAAAAAGCCAAAAGTCAATAAAAACAACACAAAAATCATAAAAAAAAAACGGCCAAAGCCGTCAAAAATTTTACCCCTATTGTGCAGGCGCACCCTGGATAACAACCCATTGTTTTGTTCCGGCACTACCAAAATTAGCACCATTTGTCCCCGTAGGCGAAGAAATATATCCACAAATACTGTTCGCAGGACATGTATTCCCAGTTCCCGTTGGTTTATCAATTCTGTTTAAATATAAACCTGTTGCCGCCGTATTACCATTAACCGGTGTACCAATTGCTGTGGCATTTGTCGAAAGTGCACCCGTATTTACAGCCGTTGCATTAGTACCCAAAGTCGTAACAGCC
>JAFXVB010000008.1 GCA_017534945.1 Alphaproteobacteria bacterium
CCTTGATCAGCGTAGTGTTGCCACTATCCCTTGAACGTGGGCTTTTAATTTTTTCACGTAATACCGGACAATTTTCAATCGCCGGATCTATACGCATTTTGGACGTTCGTTTGGCTGTTTCTGTTGTGGGGTTTACAATAAGCATTGGCCCCGGTGCGTTACAGATTATGAAACCCATCCAATTGTTTCCACACTCTGTACCACCGATTTGTGCGCCTTTCATAAAAACCACTCTCTCGCAGGGATGGTTCGGAGACAAACAATCCATTATCTCTTGCAGATAAGGTGTTCTTTCTGTCTGCCATTTACCAGGTTCACTGCTTGAGACACTTGACAAGAATCTATATTCATTGGCCCATTCTGTAACCGTTTGAATTGGATTCCTTGTCAAACCGTTTACAATCGCACAATTCGCCAAACCTTCATAATTTATTTCCACGTAAACAACTCGTTAAAACTTCAAGAAACGCTTCAAACTCTCTGTCCAAAATTTGTTCTATTTCTGTTATATCTGTTTTGCCGATTATTTGTGCCGCTATTTTATGTGGTGTGCCTAGCCATTTATCGCGTGCAGCACGTGCGGCATTGAAAACGTCTAATTCAACTTCAACACGCGATATCAGCTTGCCGGACTTTTCATCGTATTCCAGTTTTTTTAACATAATTTCCAAGGTTTCCTTTTTTTGACGATTGGATTGTGAAATGGAACTGGTACGTTCAGCGTTTACGTGTGTTTTAGGCGCAAACTCGTGGTGCGTATTTTCATCCCATTCTTTATCTGCAATTTCCGGATCTATCAACCCATCTGCCGATACCGTTATACGTTCATATTCTATCGCACGACGGACGGCCGCCTCTGTTACCCCACGATGGTTTGCATATGCTCTGATTGATAATTTTGCCATGTTTATAATCCTTTTCTTTCTTCTGCAAGTTCTGCAAATGTTTTGCCGGTTTCAACGTGTATGGCTTTTTTGCCAGTAAAGTCTTCCCAGCGTTTAATTATCGTGTCCACATAATGTTCATCTAATTCAATCATGCGACAACGACGGTTTGTCTTTTCTGAGGCAATCAAGGTTGATCCAGAACCACCAAATCCATCTAACACGATATCCATCGTGCGACTGGAATTGTTGATAGCACGTTCAATCAGAGCCACAGGTTTCATAGTTGGATGCAAATCATTGCTTGTTGGTTTATCAAAGTTCCAAACGTCCGTTTGATTGCGGCCACCATACCATGGTGCCGTTGCCCCTTGGTTTTTACCAAACAGTATCCATTCGTGTTGGTGTTGGTACCTTGAACGGGATAAAGCAAAGGTGTTTTTGACCCATACGATATACGCATCAAACTTACCGCCAGCATCTTCAAATGCGTGATACAGTGTATGTAATTCGCTACCACCCATGCAGATGTACAACGAACCATTTGTATGCTTTAAGATGTTTGTCAGTGCCTTGGTTAAAAAACCTTGGAATGCATCGCCCAGATTGTCATTCTTGATGAGTCTCGGATTGTTTGTTTTATCACTGTTATTTCTAAAGCCTTCATCGTATGCCACGTTGTATGGTGGATCAGTAAACACCATGTCGGCTTTTTCATCGCCCATCAATTTTTCATAATTTTCTGGCAAACAGGAATCACCACATAATAATTTATGTTCGCCCAGTTGCCACAGGTCGCCAATCTTGCTGACCGTCTGTTCAGGTTCAACATCTGGCACGACATCTTCGGTCTCTGCCATTATCTTTTCGGATTCAAACGTTTCCCTGATTTTTTCAAGTTCCTTGTTAGAAAACCCCAACGTTTCTAAATCAAAGTTTCCTTTATCCAATTCCTCCATCGCTTGCTGTAACAGCTCTTCGTCCCAGCCTGCATTGTCCGCAATTTTATTGTCAGCAATCAACAACGCAAGACGTTCATCTTTGGTAAGATGTTTCAACTGCAGCACAGGAACTTTTTCATAACCAAGTTCTTGACCGGCAAGCAAACGTCCATGACCTGCGATGATTTCATAGTTTTCATCAACAAGAATTGGATTAACCCAACCGAACTTCATCATAGAGATGACGATCTGTTTGATCTGATCTTTGCTGTGTGTGCGTGGATTTTTTTCGAATGGTTTTATCAAATTGATGTCTACATACTCGACACCAAGTTGTAAATCTTTGAAATCAATATTCATGTCTTTTCCTTTCTTTTTAGGTGTTCGCACTTTTGTCTTAGGTGTTCGCATAGGTGTTCGCACACAACAAAGCCGGTTTTCTGTGGCATTGAGACACTAAGTGTGAACAGCGAACACCTTTTTGTTGCCTGACGCTAGCGAGGTGCCTCGCTCGCCGTTACCCTCGGGCGATTAAGTTCCAGACAGTACCTTTTTTCTTTGGTAGGCTATTGTAAATTCTGGGAAAACAGCCGAGGAAATTCTGTCTTGGCGACACTTGACCCGATTTCGAGCATCTCAAGACGTTTCGGTATAAATGTGAAATTCTTGATGTGATACAAGATTTCAATGTTCTTGTTCTGTCTGCGTGCAATTACCATGCCGCCAGACTTTAATTTTATGATAAATGAACCAGGCTGATTGGTTTTCCGGACAGCCTTAAGGTTCCGCAGGTCATCGTACTGCGGAACTGCCAGCTGTCCGGATTTTGCGACACGTCTGCCGCCGGTTTGCTGCAAAGATGCAAAGCCAGCCATTGTATAAACACTAGCCTGAAGTGTTTGTTTGGTGGCAGGCCGAACCTTGATTGATTTCTCAAAGTTTGGCTTTCTCAGCACGAACACAGAATGCAGATGTTGTTTGATCCGTTCCTGTGCTACTTGTGCCGTTTGCGTTAGAGATTTCGCAGCAGTAAATAGGACATCTTTTTCGCACAGGGTCATAAGCTTGGTGTTATCCGATGATGATAATTCAAGTTTAATGATTGCCATTTTGCGTATTAAAAAACCACCTTTCGGTGGTTTCGTATATCGTTGTCCTATTATACTGAAAACATTATGCTTTTTTTGTAAAACAGTAAAGGCAAACATTTTATTTATTTTTCGATATACATATATTCAGATATAAACACATATAAACAACCCCAAAAAAATCTCTTTTTTTGCTACATATTGTTCAGTGTATAAACTAATCGTTCTAAAGCTGTTTTGTATCTGGCAATTATTGTTTGACGACTTATACCAAGTTTTTTACTTATTTTAGGAAAACTCATGTTACAAGCTCTGAACCATATTATCTTTTTATCTTTATCACTATCGATCAGTTTGAACCAGCGCAACACAACTTCTTCCCACATTGACACTTGACGGTTTGTTGGTTGTATACGTATTCTCGTATCATGTTGGTCTTTATCCCATAATAATTCATACCATTCTCTCAAAATGTCCCACTTTTGACCAGAGACCCGGGGTGGCGTAACCGGTGGCAGAGCTTTATCTACCATGGCTGCTATACTTAACCAATACTTTACTGTATCTACATCCCATTTTTGTTCTGTCATTTTTCATCCTTATGGTTTTGTTGATAAAAAGTTTTTTCTTGTTCAATCCATTCCACAATATGTCTCATTGTTAACAGCTGACCTTTGCGTTTTTGTTTCAATGTCCTTTCTGCTCGTATAACTATTGCTGGAATAAAATCTTGTATGTAATTTTTAAATGCTGGTATCTTTTCTGCTAATTGTTGGAAACTGAAATATTCACTGATAAAATAGTTTTCAACAGGCTTATCAACGTTTTCAACAGAGTTTTCAACAGGCAAATTCGCATTACTACTATCTTTTTCTTTTTCAATATCAATATCTTTATCATTATGTTTTTCTATACTACTTACTATTACTGACGATTTCGTACACGATTTCGTGGACGATATCGTTGACGATTTCGTATCTGTTTCTTTGCGTTTTTCTACCAGTGCCAGCGCACGATCACATTTGTCTTTGTACTTGCGTGCATCTCTGTCTATTTGTGTCTTAATGTATTTCCATAGTCCTATTTCACAATCCCTGTTTGGATATTCAAATATGCATCTCAGTATCTCTGCACATTCTGCATCGGATAAATCTTTGATTAAAATTGCGACATTCGGATCCAACAGTATTTTCATATCATGTCCTTATTTGTCGAATAAGCTTGGTTGTCTTGCCTGTTCTTTCCATTCGATTTTGTATGAAACACAATCTTTTACTTCGGTTATAAATACAAGCTCTGTGCTACTACGAATAACTTTTGCATTTCGTGTGATTACAAAACGTGATATCTGTATACGTCCCTGCAAAAACCATATTCCTTGATTTGTTATTTGCCATTCACTGTTTTCACCTGACGGTACTGCTAATCCGAAATATCTAAGTTTCTGAAAATTATTAAAATGCGTATTATCTAGTCCCAGCTTATCTAATCTGGAACGACCACCCATCGCATACAATCTTGCAAGACACTCTACTAACGTCTTGTTTATCGAATGTTTATAATCGGTTATTTTGCTTCCACAAACAGGGCAAAAAGATATGTTATTTGTCATCTTTGCCCCCTTTGTATTCTATGCGTTTACCAGATCCTGCAAATAACCGAGTGCGTTCAAATTCAGCCACATACTCGTACGGATATACAACTTTTGCCCCAAGCTTTATATACGCTGGACCTATAGCCATTGTTCGCCATTTCTGCAAAGTTTTACGTTTTATTCCCCAGTATTCAGACAGTTCTGCTTCCGTAAATCTCTCTTGATCCAATATGACTTTTTCCATACCAAAATCCTTTCTTTATCGTTTTTGATACAGTTTTAGTCTAGGCAGATATTTGTTATTTGTCGGTGGGGAAGCTGGCATACATAGCGGTACACCTAGGGGGCGGACGGGGGGCGGAGAGGTGGTACACCACCGGTACACCTGTGGCACACCTCGTGGTTCTTTACTTATTTCTTTGTTTTTTCTATACTGTTTCTGTCATGGCAGATAAGGTTTATCTTTGTATCGATATGAAAAGCTTTTTTGCCTCGGTTGAAGCGATTGACCGGGGGCTTGATCCATTTACTGATAACCTGGTTGTTGCTGACCCATCTCGGGGTTCTGGATCGGTTTGTTTGGCTATTACCCCTGCGATGAAAGCTCTTGGTGTCCGGAATCGCTGTCGTGTGTTTGAGATACCCAAGGACATCAAATACGTTACTGCCATGCCACGCATGAAAAAGTATATGGAAGTTTCCGCACAGATTTATGGTATTTACCTGCGTTACATTTCGGCCGAAGATATCCATGTCTATTCCATCGATGAATGTTTCCTTGATGCCACCCCATATCTCAAAATGTATAAAAAGACACCAAAGGAACTGGCCATTCTGCTGATGGATGCCATTAAAGCAGAGACCGGCATTTGTGCTACTGCCGGCATTGGCACGAACCTGTTTCTGGCCAAGGTTGCCCTTGATGTCACTGCAAAAAAGGTTCCGGATCACATCGGTTATCTGGACATTGATTCATTTAAGAAAGAGCTTTGGCATCATCGGCCGATTACAGACATTTGGAACATCGGTGGTGGCATTGCAAAGCGTCTTGAAAAATATGGTGTCTATGATCTGTATGGTGTAACCCAGCTTGCACCAGAGATTCTATACAAAGAGTTCGGCACAAACGCAGAATACTTGATTGATCATGCAAATGGTGTTGAACCATGTACCATCGCAGACATTCATAATTACCAGGCAAAGTCGCATTCCCTGTCCAACAGTCAAATTCTGTTTGAGGACTATAAGTACGATGATGCCTTAATCGTTATGCAGGAAATGGTGGATAATTTGGTACTGGAATTGGTTGAAAAGAATCTGGTGTCTGATGAACTGTTCCTTGGCATTGGTTATTCAAAAGATGTCCATCGTCCAACCGGAGGCAGCAGGAAATTACCAGCGCACACGTCTTCATTCAAAACCATTGTGCGTGAATTCATACAACTTTACAAAGATACAACGGTCAAAGGTGTTCCTATTCGCCGCCTGTCCATCGGCCTTGGTCATTTGTTAGATGCTGACACAGCACACCTGCAATTGGATCTTTTTGCCGATCTGGACGCAGAGAAAAAGGAAAAAGATTTGCAGCATGCACTGCTGGGTATCAAGGAAAAGTTTGGCAAAAATGCTGTTCTGCGTGGGATCAATTACTTTGAGAAATCCACCGGCCGAGCACGCAATAAAATGGTAGGAGGTCACAATGGCTGATACGTCCAGAGCGAAACAGTTTATGCCATTTGCTGCATTGCGTGGCTATTATGATATGATCCAGGCCAAGAATCGTGTGGTTGAACCAAAGAAAGAGATTGTGGCTGATGAAGCGGAACGTCTGTCTGATAAACTCAATCAGGTCAAAAAGAATATGATGGTCCGGGTGCGTTATTATCAGACCGATGCCTATGTGAATATTGAGGGAATTGTTACGAGGATTGATCCAGAGTTCCGTTATCTGACCATTGTAAAAACCAAGATTCCGTTTGATGATATCATCGATGTTTCCGGTGACGGAATTGTTGAAAATAAATAGCTAATTGCTTATACTTAAAACATGAAATACACGAGACGGTTTATTTTAGATATGATCCAGATGGCATCAATGACCGATGCTGGCAACCGTCATGTTTCTATTGAACTGCCAACTGTTGATAAAAAGCACTACTTTGTTCTGACCTATGATGTGCAGGATAAAAAAGTCAATAGTGTTATTGAATATATCGGCCGCCGCAAACGTGTAGCCTCGGTTGATGATTTATTGAACGAGACTAACCCTACCATTCAATGATCTTTTTGGTGGCAGGTTTAATCTGTATTTCCCTTTATAGTCAGTCAATATCAAATCTTTCCAGTTCTTGTTTTTATGGAACAATGATCTAACTCGTTCTGCACCGGACCCGATTGATGTTAATAGCCGTTTCCCATACACCCATGGTTCGCCGGCCTCTCTTGCTTTCCAAAGCTGTTCTATTATCTTGCCCTGGCTTACACCGAATTTCATCTCTCTGCCATGCCACATGATGCATGTAAAATCACTTGAAAGAATTTCAAAGTCATCATCTGTTACATTATGAACTTTGTTTTCAAATTCAATGACGTTCTCGATATAAACAATAATGTCAGAGAATAAAACACTTATCTCTGACATTTCTGGGATACTTTTCCTATCTATATTGATTGCGTGTGGAGTCTGTCGGTTGCTGAATAATTCGTAGATTTCGTCTTTGCTTAAAACATATGATAATTTATTGCTTTCGTTTTCTGTTGTTGGCCTGCTGCTCTTTATTGCATTTTTGATGGCAGCAGGCCTTATACAGCATTTTATTTTGCCTGTTTCGGCCAGCACCTCAATTAAGCCGATTTTACATTTCCAACGGTCTGCCAAGCATTCAATATCTAAATACTCGGTCTGGATGTCCAACTGTGTCATGAACGTCCTCTTGTTTTTGTTCCTCCAAAACGAAAAAGGGGTTGCCAAACCGGCAACTCCTTTCCTTATCTTTTATGAAAAAAATACTATAATTTTTCTTGATTTCAACAGGAATTAAAACCCATAAAAATATATTTTTGGGGGTCTTGATTCTTGCTCTGTATGTAGTATAATATAGCTACTTTCCCCCCGATTATGATTTATGTCCTATGAAGCATTTCATCAGGTATATTTATTCGGATCAACATTCCTTGTTTGCGTTTTATAATTTGCAACTTTCGTTCTTTGCCCCCCAGTAAATATCGTGCAGTAAATTTTTTGTTATCCTTACTTATTCTGATAAATTGAAGTCCTTGGCTATCACATTCCGTTATTGCTTGTTCACTATCATGCTGGAACTTATCCGCAACTTTTGCCGCCGCATGCATTAAAGCTGCCAAATCTTCTTTATAGTTTTTCATTTGGTTTTCTGTGTTTGGTTTGTTTGTTGTATTCTTTCAATGCAAATTTAAGGCCGTCTTCATAACCCAATCTGTACTCGTTGCAGTCTTGTGATTGCAGGAATTCTTCTTGTTCCTTTTCGGTCTTTTTTATTTCTTGCACCAATATCTGTTTATATTTCATTTATAACCTCACATCGCATCTGTATTTCTTTGTTACCGTTCCTACGACTGTCGCCGGTATTTCATAGCCCAATTTTCGTAGCACAGCGATTATTTCTTGTTCGGTGTGTTCTTGTTCCATCCATTTAAATGCTGGCTCTGGGCCACCAAATAAATCGCAAAATTGACCTATGGTTTCACTATGGTGTAATTCACTGTCCAGCGCAGCAGCATATAGATTTTTATTCTTCATCTTCGTCCCCCACAAATGTGATGCCAAACCATTTACTCATTAAGTCTAAATGTCCTTGATACGATGTTTGTGCATCACGTTCTTGATTGAATTGGGCCTTTTCTTCGTCCGACAGCGCGAGTTTACGCACCAGATCGTGCTACCCCGAACAAATAGAAAATATTGCCTTGTGGCCCCTTTGTGTCGATTATCAGGCCTGTTGGATATTTGGCCTCTACTGGCCCATGTTTTTTAGCATGAGCCAGTTTCCTTTCTAAACTTTCAATCGTTTCCATGTTTATGCCTTTTTGTTAATCTTTCTTGTATATAACCCCACATGGTTTCAAGTTCCTTAATTGTCGTATATTCAGAGTTAATCCATTTCCCTGGCGTGTCATATACAGTATTGTTATCACAGCCGATAATTTTGCGTATCAGTTCCTGCACATTTGGCTTTCTCATTTCGTAATGAATTGCCGCCTTGTATAACAATCTTTTGTCTATCGGTTGTTGCTTTACAGTATTGTCTGTATGAAAGTCCCAAAACTCTGCAAGTTTTAATTTATGCAACATTGCTATTTTCATCAAGACTAAACCAAGCATGCCCGGTTCCGGTACATCAAGCAATCTATCTGCTAAATGTCTGCCGGCTCTACCATTTAGAAAATCTAAAATATCATTTTCGGTTTTTTCGGGATATAACTCAACTAACCTTTTTACCATTACATCCCAAATGTTTTTTGTTGCTTGTTCATCAAATGAACATTTTACTGTACCATAAAAACCATGTTCTTTATTTATGTCTACCATGACTAGTCCTCTTGTATTGTGCTGTTAAACTTGACATCATCGGATCCTTGAAAATCCTTTGGAATGTCGTACCCGATTTTGCGTAACAGTGTCACAATTTCCCTTTCTGTACGCCCATCTTCAATCCAGCAATATGCATTGCTTTCACTGACGTATTTACATCTCAATGCCTTGCAGATTCTATCTATTCCATCCCCACTGGTTATTTCGTATCCCAGCGCAGCAAGGTATATGTTTTTCGTTGGTTTTCTCATTGTTTTACCCCCTTGGTTGTGCTGTAAATTACCGTAATAAAACGGTATATCCAGTTAATAATTCGGTTATGCATATATCGCCGCAGCTATGTTATTTACGGCATTAAAGGTGTTTCTGTCCGCAATATGCGTGTACATTTCCGTAGTTGTGATCTTAGAGTGTCCTGCAGCATCTTTCATTGCATTGATGTTTTCGCCCATATTGGCCCCCATAGTGATGAACGAATGTCGCAAATCATGAATTCGCATATGTGGCAAGCCGGCCCTATCTAATGCCCAATTAAATGGTTTTGTAACATTAGATATTGGTTTATTCTTATCATGTGCACCCGGAAACACATAATTGCTTTTCATCTTTTTCGCCTCTTTAACAGCTAACTGCAACTCTTCAACAGCGGCATCAGAAAGCTTTATATCTCTCGCACCTGTTTTACTATCTTTCAAATGGATGCGCTTCTCGTCCAGTGCTACTTCGTCCATTTCCAGATCTGTTATTTCTGAACAACGGCATCCTGTTAAAGCCAATAGTTTTAACGCACGAAAGAATCTCGGATGCATCCCTGGCTGTTTCATACCTTCGTCCAATGCCTTAAATAATTTTTTGTAACCGTCTATATCTAAAACCACAGCCTTGAATTTTTCATTCGAACCTTTCTTTACATATCGACAGGGATTACATCCACGTGGAACATATTTAAATGTTTCTGACCAATCCCACATACTCGAAAACAGCGACAATATTTTATTCGCCGTTGAAAACGATGTTGCTTTTGTCCATTCGGTATATGCATCTACAATGTGCTTTTCTTCAATATCCCTGATGAACATACTACCAAATCTTGGTTTTAAATAACCCTTGTATTCCAGGACATCTGAATGCTGCGTACTTGGCTTTTTGTATATCTTTGAATACTTTTCGAAATATTCTGCAAACACTTGATCCAATGTCACACGAGTTGCTAAATCTTCTTCTCTTTTCTTTCTTTGCTTTATTCGTTCCTCAATTGGATCCTGTCCTGTTGCCAACATTTGTCTTAGAGATACAGCTCGTTCTTTTACTTCAGCTAGTTTGAAATCAGAGTATCTGCCAATCAGCATATTTTTATGCTGCCTTGTTATCCCATTTCTGTAACCAAGATAAAAACTTATTTTTTTGGATTTAGCATAATAACGCAAATACAGTCCTGGTATCGTGCCATCACTTATTTGCATATTGCACGTGCCATCCAAACATTTTATCCATTGGTCCTTAAATATTCTGGTCGTACATTGCCATTTTGTTCGCATGCAACACCTCTTGTTTTACACATTTGCTACACATCATTTACCGTAAAAAAAACATAAATCCAGTTAAAAAAACTTATATTTTTGCCTGGTTTTCCTTGGTTTTTAACCATTCATCCACATCGGCTTTTCTATACCGGACCAATTGCCCCAATTTAATGTAAACAGGTCCGGTTCGATTGACCCGATATTCCATCAATGTTGAAATCGCTATATCTAAGTATTCGGCGACTTCTTTTGTGGTTAATAATTTTTCTATTTCCATACATGGCTCCTTGGATCACTTTTTATTTAACTAAAGCCAATGCCAAAGTCACTTCTCAAATCGGAAAATGTTTCGTAAACAGTACAGGTTTTTTACCATTTTTATAACGTTTTACACATTGTCTACACCGGGGCATTTTTTGCCCAAAATGGCAGATTACTAGGGCAGACGAAAATTCTTTGCAAAATGTTTAGAAAGTCCTTGACTTGTGCGGATTTTAGAGTTATTATAGGCGCAGTTATTCGGGCATAGTTCAGTCGGTAGAACAACGGACTGTTAATTACCGAAGTTTTTTTTTGCTATTTCTTGATAAATCTGACAAAGCCGCACACAGCTTGACACACAGGGAGCAAAACCTCTTTACATAATTTGATGTCAAAACAGGCAAAAACGGCCCCAAAAAAACAAATAGTTATACAGGAATTATACAAAACGGTTTTATACATAATTTATACATTTTCTAAATTGTTTTTTCGGCTATACAAAATCCATACAAAACATATACAAAACTGCTATACACAAGCCATATAATCGTTCCAGTTATACAAGAAAAAGTGCAAGTTTTTTCGTCCGTTATCTTGACTTATTATCAAGAAAAATGTAACATAACAATCAGAGGTTCGGCTGCGAAGTTGCTACTGGTGACTTCAACTGCGTTACCTCTTTTTTATTCGTTCATAGTAAATTTCATATCCATTATAACCAATTTTACGACGTACACGACGATCAACTGCAATTACCCTACCTGTTGGTATCTGGTCTGACATACCTGAATTGTATTCATACCAGTAAGTGGATTTATCTGTCTTGACACCAAGTTTTTGCAATGCCTCTTCTGCCAAAGGAAACGATTGTGGCAGCTGAACTATAGAAAGAAAAACCGCTGTATTTTCCACCCTACACGGGAAGAATAATTACAGCGGTTTTTATTCGAGGGATTTCAGACTATGTAGAATCAATATGTGATTATCTGTTA
>JAFXVB010000009.1 GCA_017534945.1 Alphaproteobacteria bacterium
AAACTTTGTTTAATACTATAAAAATGAAAGATTTATCCAAAGATTTATTTAATCCAATCGCAAACGAAGATTTCGTTGCTATGTTTGATAAAAATTATGGCTCCCAAGAAACTCTGCAGGGTTTCGCAACCAAGGGTACTGTGAAAGATATTCGCGGTGATTTCGTTTTGGTTGATGTGGGTCTTAAATCCGAAGGTCGCGTTCCATTAAAAGAATTCGGTGCATCTGTCCCATCCGTTGGCGACATCATTGACGTTTTCGTTGAACGTTATGAATCCCGCGAAGGAACCGCCGTCTTGTCTTATGCCAAAGCACGTGCTGAAAAAGCATGGAAAGATTTGGAAAAGACCGTTGCCGAAGGTATCGATCCAGAAGGTACAATTATTGGTGTCGTTCGTGGTGGTTATACGGTCGATATCAATGGCGTATTTGCATTTATGCCATCGTCCCAGGTTGATCATAAACCAATCCGCGATGCAAAATCTATGATTGGATTAAAAGACAAATTCCGCATCTTGAAAATGGATGCTTTACGCACAAACGCGATTGTATCACGTCGTGCGATTCAATCTGATACTATCGCGGCGGCTCAAAAAGAAGCGATGAAAAACATTGAATTGGGTGCCGTTTTGGAAGGAACCGTCAAAAACATTACTGATTATGGTGTGTTTGTTGATTTGGGCGGTATTGATGGATTATTACACGTAACTGACTTGTCTTGGAAACGTGTTAATCACCCACGTGAATTGGTAAAAGTTGGCGACAAAATCAAAGTCAAAGTTATTCAATTTGATCCTGAATCTCACCGTATCTCTTTGGGTGCGAAACAATTAGAAGAAGACCCATGGGAAACAGCGTCCAAGGCGTTCAATGTTGGCGATACTGTGACCGGCAAAGTTGCGTCTTTGACCGATTACGGCGCATTTATTGACTTGGGCAATAATATCGAAGGCTTGGTTCATATGTCTGAATTGTCATGGACAAACAAAAACATCCACCCAAGCAAAGTGTTATCTGTTGGACAAGAAGTCAATGTTGTTGTATTGGATATTGATCAAGAAAAACGTCGTATTTCATTGGGCTATAAACAATTGCAACCAAATCCATGGAAACAATTTGCAGAAACACACAATGTTGGCGATGTTGTAACTGGTCCAATCAAGAACACAACTGAATTTGGTTTATTCATCGCATTGACACCAGATTTAGACGGAATGGTTCACATTTCTGACTTGTCTTGGAACAAACTTGATGAAGAAGAATTGAAAAAATTCGTTCGTGGTCAAGAAGTCACAGCAAAAATTTTGGACATCAATCCAGAAAAAGAACGTGTCACATTGGGTATTAAACAATTGACAGAAAGTGCTGAAAACAACGCAATCGCAATCAAAAAAGGTGCCGTTGTATCGGGAACTGTTTCTGAAATCACACCTGATGAATTGATTGTGACATTGGCGGGCGATGCACGTGGCATTATTCGTCGCACAGACTTGTCACGCGAAAAAGCCGAACAAGATACCAGCAAATACAAAGTCGGCGATACAGTCGAAGCTTCTGTTGTATCTGTCGAAGACAATGTCGTTAAATTGTCTATCCGTCATTCGCAGGTGACATTGGAAAAACAAGCGGTCAAAGAATTTTCAAACGAAGCCGATTCCGGTTCCGTCCTTGGCGATATCTTGGGTGCCGCAATTGAAAACAGCAAAAAATAATTTTGCTAAAAACCAATAAAAAATCCCCGACATTTTGCCGGGGATTTTTTTATATCGTGTATTTTAAAGATCTAATCCGGAATAAGCACAAGAATTAATCAAAATTCTTTTTTGTGCCCCAGTATATTTTGCAATAGCTTCTTGCTTTCCTGTGTTAAGGTTTTGTTTTTTTACCTCTACCCATGTATCAAAATTATGCATAGGAACAACGAAATCCAGCACAGCATTTTTAGCCTTTTGAAATACATTTGCGTTTACTGGTTTAACACGTGGTTCATAACACATACAAATATCATATCGAATGTTATTATAAACAACATGCCAAACATCGTTGCGATTTTCATCCCAATCGACAGTGCCTGCGACCATTGCATTTCTAAGCTCTTTGAACAAAACATCTTTATCCATAAATAAACTCCTTTGGTTCAAATCACACCAATCATAACACAAAAACATAAAATTGTCAACTTGATTCTTTATATTATTAAATTGCTATTTACACTTATAATGATATAATGCAATCCGCAAAAACGGAGAAAAATATGAAAAAAGAACTGATTTTGATGATGGGGGGCCAAGGTTCCGGCAAAGGAACATTGTCCAAAAAATTCTTGGAAAAAAATAAAAATTTCAAATATATAGAAACCGGTGCAATGTTGCGCGCCCTGCCCGATAATCACCCTTTGAAAACGATTATGGCACGCGGCGAATTCGTCCCAGACGAAGATTTGCAAAATTTATTATTGGAAAAAATCAATCCAAAAAACAATACGGTATTGGACGGTTTTCCACGTCAATTGTCCCAAGCAAAATGGTTGGTTGATACATTTGCAAACAAGTTTGATATGATTGCTATTTACCTGAATATTCCGCGTGATTTAATGGAAAAACGTATTAAACAACGCATCGCCGAAGGCGGTGGTCGCGCCGATGACGCCGATGCCGCGGTTGTAAAAAAACGCTTGGACAGCTTTTTTAACAAAACTATGCCGGCGATTGAATGGTTAAGTATCGTGCCCGATGTTAAATTTATTGATGTGCCAATTGCTGACGCACCAATTGAACAAAACTATAACACAATGAAAAATATGCTGATTATAGCAAGAACAAAAACACGTTAAAAAAAAACACCGACCATTTGGTCGGTGTTTTTATTTTTTACATCATTCCCGGCATACCACCTGGCATTTTTGAATCCGTTTTTTCTTCTGGAATATCTGCCATAACCGCACCAGTCGTCAACATTACACCGGCTGTACTTGATGCAGCCATAATTGCAGTTTTAACAACTTTTGCTGGGTCGATAATGCCCGCCTTCATCATATCAACATATTCAGCCGTTTGGGCATTATATCCAAAATTGTAATCTTTTGCTTCGGACACTTTGCCAACGACAATTTCCCCAGACACACCGGCATTTTCTGCAATTTGTGCACATGGGGCCAACACAGCACGACGCACAATATCAATACCAACATTTTGGTCTGTATTTGCGCCAGTCAATTTTTCCAATGTTGCCGCTGCACGAACCAGCGCAACACCGCCACCGGCAACGATACCGTCTGCGACTGCTGCACGTGTTGCCGCCAATGCGTCATCAACACGATCCTTATTTTCTTTAACCTCTACTTCGGTCATACCACCAACTTTGATAACAGCAACACCACCAACCAATTTTGCTAATCTTTCAGATAATTTTTCACGTTCATAATCACTGGTTGTCGTAGTAAGTGTTTGACGAATTTCATCAGCACGTGCATTGATTTTCGCTTTATCACCACCACCATGTGCCAAAAGTGTTGTATCTTTGCTGACCACGACCTTTTTTGCAGTTCCCAATACGTCCATTGAAATATTTTCAAATGTCATACCCATATCATCGCTGATAACAGTTGCGCCTGTGACGACAGCAATATCTTTCAACATTTCTTTACGTCTATCACCAAAGCCCGGTGCCTTTACTGCGCAAACCTTTAACCCACCGCGCAAACGATTCAAAACAAGTGTTGCCAAAGCCTCGGATTCAACATCTTCGGCAATAATCAACAATGGACGACCACTTTGTGCGATTGGTTCCAAAATTGGCAACAAAGATTGTAATCCAGTGATTTTCTTTTCAGAAACCAAAATTTGTGCGTTTTCCAATTCTGCCAACATCTTTTCACTGTTTGTCACAAAATAAGGTGACATAAATCCTTGGTCAAATTGCATACCTTCAACAACATCAATTTCTGTATCCAAACCTTTGGCTTCTTCCACAGTAATTACACCTTCGCGACCAACACGTGCCAAAGCTTCCGCAATTTTTTTACCAATATCCGCATCACCATTTGCAGAAATCGTTGCGACCTGGGCAATTTCACCGCTGTCCTTTACCGGACGCGCATGTTTTTCAATATCATCAACAACCGCCGCAACCGCAATATCAATTCCGCGTTTAACATCCATTGGATTCATGCCCGCAGCAATAACACGACGACCTTCGTGAATAATTTTTTGCGCCAATACTGTTGCTGTTGTTGTTCCATCCCCGGCATCGTCCCCTGCTTTCTTTGCGACTTCTTGAACCATACGCGCACCAATATTTTCAATTGGATCTGGTAATGATACGGCTTTTGCAACTGTCACGCCGTCTTTGGTTGCAACCGGTGCCCCATACGATTTATCAATCACAACCGTACGTCCCTTTGGACCCATAGTAATTTTCACAGCGTTGCTTAATTTATCAACACCGGCTGCTAATTTATCTGTGTTAAAAACAATATCTTTTGCCATGTGTTATCCTTTTTATTTTAAAATTCCCAAAATATCATTTTCTTTGATTAAAACATAATCGCTTCCGTCAATTTTAACTTCGTTAAGTGATGCCGCCCATTTTGCGAACAAAACAATATCACCAACTTTTACAGTCATAGAAATACGATTTCCATTTTCAATTGCACCATCACCAACGGCAACGACACGACCGCGCGACGGTTTTTCTTTGGCTGTATCTGGAATAATAATTCCACCGGCTGTTTTATTTTCTTCCGGCAATCTTTCCATTAAAACGTAATTATTCAGTGGTTTAAACATTTAACACTCCTATTAAAAACTTTCAAAAGCCAAATCGGCTTAATCCCAATATAGTGCAAACAAATTGCATTTCAAGGTTGTATTTATGTAAAAAAAGTGTATTATTCTTATGATACGAACAAAAGGAATATATAATGTATGACACGAACAATGTCTTTGCTAAAATTTTACGCAATGAATTACCAAGCAAACGCGTCTTTGAAAATGATTTTGCGGTTGCTTTTCAAAACATTGATCCACGCGCCCGTATTCATGTATTGGTAATTCCACGTGGCGAATATACAGATATTTATGATTTCACCACCCGCGCCCCCCAAGAATTACAGATGGGATTTTGGCACGCGGTCACCGAAACCGCCGATGCACTGGGTATAAACGGAAATTTCCGCATTGTCGCAAATACGGGCGCTGGGGCTGGTCAGTCTGTATTTCATTTTCACGTTCATTTAATGAGTGATGCAAAATTCGAAAAAGATTTTTAATATTCGCGTAATTCCACGCGCACGCGTAAATTCTGTGGCAACCGATGCCGACGGCACTTTACGCGTGCACACAACCACCGCCCCAACAGACGGCAAGGCCAATGATGCGGTCATTCGTGCATTGGCGGAATATATGCATATTCCAAAATCGTCTGTCCGTATTATTCGCGGTCAAACATCGCATAACAAAACCATAGAAATTTTATAACATACAAAAAACTTGACATTTTTATATTTTTAGTGTATAATAACGGCATCACTTGGGGCAAAGTCTGTCCCGCTTCCCAAAAAAGGATTATTTATGAATATCAATGAATTAAAGGCGAAATCGCCACAACAGCTGTTAAAAATGGCTGAGGACATGGGTATTGAAAACCCTTCTCAATTGAACGTGCAACAATTGCGTTTCGCGGTTATGCGGGTTTATGCTTCAAACAAAGATATTGTTTTAATCGGCGATGGTGTATTGGAACGTTTGCCGGACGGTTTTGGATTTTTACGCGCACCTGAAAGCAATTATTTGGCCGGACCAGACGATTTATACGTATCACCAAACCTTATTAAAAAATACGGTTTAAAAACCGGTGATTATATAGAGGGTTGTATCCAGGCACCACAAAACGAATCCGAACGTTATTTCGCATTGGAAACAATTGAAAAGGTAAATGGCGATGACCCTGAAAAATTGCGTCACCGTATTTCTTTTGATGACATGACCCCACTTTATCCTGATGAAATGTTAAAGATGGAGGTTCCAACCGACACAGACAAAGGACGAAATTTAACCGCACGCGTCATTGATTTAATTTCTCCAACTGGTAAAGGTCAACGTTCATTGATTGTTGCACCACCGCGCACTGGTAAAACAATTATGTTGCAAAATATTGCACACTCTATTGCAACAAATTATCCAGATGTAAAATTGATTGTATTATTGATTGACGAACGTCCCGAAGAAGTGACCGACATGCAACGCAGTGTAAAAGGCGAAGTGATTTCATCTACATTTGATGAACCGGCGGCTCGTCATATCCAGGTCGCAGAAATGGTTATCGAAAAGGCAAAACGTTTGGTCGAATCCGGACAAGATGTTGTTATATTGCTTGATTCTATCACACGTTTGGGTCGCGCATATAACACCTGTGTTCCTTCCAGTGGCAAAGTTTTAACCGGTGGTGTTGACGCATACGCATTACAAAGACCAAAAAGATTCTTTGGTGCCGCCCGTAATATCGAAGGCGGTGGATCATTAACCATCATTGCAACCGCACTTATTGATACAGGTTCCAAAATGGACGAAGTTATTTTCGAAGAATTCAAAGGAACCGGCAACAGCGAAATTATCTTGGATAGAAAATTGTCTGACAAACGTATCTATCCGGCTATCGACATCACAAAATCCGGTACCCGCAAAGATGATTTATTGGTGGACAAAGAAACATTGTCAAAAACATATGTTTTGCGTCGCGTTATCAACCCAATGGGTGTGGCCGAAGCAATGGAATTTGTCTTGGATAAATTAAGACTTACCAAAACAAATGCCGACTTTTTCAATTCTATGAATCAATAAAGTCCGCAAATGTTTCAATTGGCGCCCATTTGGGCGCTTTTTTTATAAAGGATAAATCATGCCCAAAATTTATTTAGCATGTGCCGCAATTGCAATTGTTATCGGCGCATATTTTTTTGGAATTGCCCGCGGACGCGATATTTGCACATACGAAATTGCAACACATGCCGCAACAATTTCACAACAACAAAATAATACAAAGGAAAAAATTAATGCTGAAATTCTTAGGACTTCCACTGATGATATTCGTGACATCTTGCGCACAAAATACACAATTGCCGATTGAACAAAATTGCACATGTGACATAATATTTGGTCGCACCAATGATTGGAATATAATCAGTGATGAATTGGTACGCAACATTTACCGTCACAACAAAACATGTGAAGAACTTTAATTATTATATGTTTCCAACGCAGTTTCCAACGCGGTCTTTAACTTATCCAAAGATTTTTCATACGCCGCACAATCACGCGCAATATTGGAACGATAAACATCACGCATATTCGGCGCCGCATATGCACAATTAGTCAAATGTTGAACACAATATTGATGACCGGTTAAATAAGCATTTTGTCCCTGCATACGAACACTTGCATCCGCCCAATCAATATCCAAAGCATCATCTAACTTTTCCCAAGAATTACTGCCAACATATTGACCTATTTTACTGTTCCAATATGCCGTCATCTCTTCATCACTCCACAAAGATTTATCCTTTGCACGCAAAATTTGCTTTATCAAAGAATCAATTGCGGGCTGATATGTTGATTCAATCTGGGATAATTTAGAACTGCAAAAACAGCGATTATATTCGGTATCCGCGCGTTCACAATAATTATCCATACAATCCGTATAATCAGCTAAACAGCGACTTGCTGTCACATAAACACCTGAATTTGAACCCGCCGTCAAAGAATTTATGTTCCCTGATGTTGCACCATTTATGCGCGACGCACGCACCACCGAACCACGTGGCGAAACACGTCGATTTGAATTTGTCGACGTCACCGGTGCATACGCACCAACCCCAGATCGCGCAACCGATGTATTTGTACCCATTGCAACATTGGTCGCCGCACGCGCATTGGTTGCACGTCCAGACCGCGCAACAACCCGACGATTATTATCATCCACCGCCGGCAAAGGCGTTGTTTTCACAACGGCATTTATTGGACTGGTACTTTGTGCATTGGCATCCCCAGGATTAAGTGTTTTACGCATTTGGTTATTCAAATATGGATACATGTAATTATATGTATATCCTGATGTTGGTGTGTTCGTCACCCGCGCCGCACGCGACACAACATTACGCGCCATCGCCGGCATCGCAAGCACGCAAAGCAACAAAAATATATAAACCTTTCTCATCCTAAGAATAATTGTAAAACAAAACGCATAATCCACACAAGATATTTTTTGCAAAACACACTTGCAATCAATAAAAAAGATGTTATACTTATGCTCATCTCGGGGCGTAGCTCAGTCTGGTAGAGTACTTGGTTTGGGACCAAGGTGTCGAAGGTTCGAATCCTTTCGCCCCGACCAGATTTAATAAAAAAATACCACCAGTTTGGGTGGTATTTTTTTATTAAACATTTTTTTAAGTGGGGCGAAAGGATCGGTCAGAGCGAAGCGCATGACCAATACGCAGACGAACAATTAACAACCATTCAAAAACGGATGTGTTTAACAGAGTTTTTGATTATGGTTGGTTTATTGTTTGTCAAGGGGCAAGAGCCCCGACCAGAAAATTCAAACCGTCGCATTTGCGGCGGTCTTTCTTATTTCTTTCTCTTTGATAACTTTTCATAAATTTTTGGTTCTGGCAAATCACGAAAAGTCAAATACCATGTCTGCATATTTTTATTTTTTGTCGCAATTCGCTTTTTCATATCTGTATTTGTTTGCGGCAAAGATTCTAAAACTGGCGCACCCGGCATCCAATCGGCCGGCGTTGACACACCAAAGGCGTCATTTGTTTGCAGCGCAATTAAAACCCTAAAAATTTCCAGAATATTTCGCCCTGTGGCTTGCGGATAATATAAAATTGTCCGTATAATGCCGGCTGGGTCGATTATAAATACCGCACGCACAGTTTTTGTATCACTAACATTTGGATGAATCATGCCGTATAATTTTGCAATGCTTAAATCCATATCTGCAATCACAGGAAATTGTATTTCGACATTTTTCCAATTTTTATAATTAATATCATTGTGTATAGAATTCAACCATGCCAAATGCGACGATATCGCCCCCACAGAAAGCCCAATAATTTCTGTATTGATATTTTTAAAATCATTTATTGCTGATTGAAACGCCAAAAATTCTGTGGTGCACACCGGTGTAAAATCCATAGGGTGCGAAAACAGAACCACCCAACGCCCTGCATAATCCACTGGAAATTTTATAATTCCGTTTGTTGTTCGCGCGACAAAACCAGGCGCACTATCCCCAATCAATGGAAAATTTACAGAACAATTTTGTTGTGTATCATCGTGCATTAAACACTCCTTTGGACACAATATAAAAACCAAAGGCGTTCTTTACACTAAGATATTTTTCTTTTTTAACATTGATTATTTTTTGCCAAATACCAAATTATTATTTATAAAATCGACCATTTTATGATAAAATAATATTATTATGAAGAGGTTTGCCCTGCTTTTGTTATGCGGTATAATTACGCCATATTGTGCGAACGCAGAATTAGTGGCTACGCCCTTTCCAAAAACATATGCGGACATATCTTTTGTTGATAAAGTTGCTGTTCAAACCGAAGGATACGTTCCGTTTATGGATAAAGCAGTATATCAAAGTTTAGACATTGAACCAGGGGAAGAAATTTATACAGACCACGCCATCGCACAATTCGAACACGAACAATTCCCTGATATTGCCGTAATCCCAGACACACCTGTTGAACCTGTCTCTCCCATAGAACCTGCCCCAAACATACCGCAACCGACACAACCAAATCACCCCGTATCACCTACACCTGTGGTGTACAGTGGCGCAACAATTGGCGGTGGTCATGTCACAGAAAACAACATTGTTCGTGATGAATCTTGCTATCTTGCGGCACGCGACAAAAACTTTCCAAACAAAATATATACAACCGGACGATACGAAAAAATCAGTCCTGCATTTGAAAAAGCAATGATTACTGTATTCAGGAAAGAAGGTCGTTGTGGCACAATCGCAAATGACCCATGCGGATATACATGCTATGGCATTGGATCATCGCCAAAATGTTCTGGGGTTGTTGTTAAAACTCGCACCGAAGCTGAAGATTTTTATTACAATCGTTATTGGCAAAAATATAAATTATATCAATTGCCAGACGTAATCAGCGGTGATATATTCTTGGCCAGTATGGCAAGTGGCCCAGCAACAGCGATAAAACAATTTTCTAAATTCCTTGGCATAAAAACAACGACATCTATAAATAACGATATGATAAATGCAGTTCAAAATTACAATGGCGATATTCATAATAACTGGATGGATGTCCGCAACGATTTTTTACAACAAGTCGCCCGCAACAGATATAACGGCAGTGTCAGTCGCGGCTATACAAACGCAATTATATTAAAAAGAAAAAATGGATGCCATGTCCAACCCACCGAACCTTTGACAAGATAAAAAAACACCACATAACGCGTGGTGTTTTTTTCACACAAAAATGTTTTTATGGTTGCGGTGTTGTTGGTTGCGCCACAGTCCCCCCGAAACCAATCGTCACATTGACATTACCATATTCAACATTTTGCCCATTTGCATCTTGATGTGTTATGTCCGGTGTATATTGATAATGCATCAACGCTGTCGCTTCGGTAGCATTACCAGTATTACCATCTGGACCATAATAACCGGCTTGGTACACCATATTATGAGCTGAATTACCATCCACCATACCCGGGGTTGCCCCTTCGGTCATATTTGATGCAACAATCCCATTTTCATCATGTGGCAAATGGAAACGTTCATCCGCACCACCAGTTCCACCAACGATTTTAAATGCATTTTTACCAGTGGCATCTTTGATTGCCTGAACTTTATACCATTTATCACTGAAATCAGCCGTCAAAGTCTGGGTTCCCGTACTATCAAACACCAAAGTAGCATTGTTATCTGTCAAACCATCTTCGGCAATGGGTGTATCGTAATGATTATCATCCAAAAGCACGGGACCATCATACCAGAAATACGTCACATTTCCACGCGCAATACCATTAAACGTTATCTTGTCATCATCAGCAGCATCGGCCAAATCTCTCATACGATCATAATGTGGCACACCCGCATTATCAACCGTATAAACACGCTTGCCAATATAACCGCCAGCGAACGGTGTAATTTGCACACCCCAATTTTCACTCATATGCGTCAAATCATTTTTCAACTCTCCAAAGTCCGCATATTGCAATCCCAACAGCTTGCCATAACCAATATATTCATACGGAATATCCACTGGTGTTCCATCATCATAATGTGCATGTTCAACAAACTTGTTCGATTCACCCACGCGCATAATCGGTCCCACAGGAATATCTGTCATTTCATCACCATTTGCTCTGGCCTCATCAATAATCGCCTGAGCTTCTGGATATTCAATAGATTCAATCCTACCCTTTCTATCAACATTAAATTTCAAGGTAACCATTCTATTAGACCACTCTGCAGTTTGAACTTCTACATTTTTTAGATTGAAAACTTCTGTTTTTGCTTTCAAATCCGCCAAAGGTTCTGCAAAATCGGTTCGATGTGCAATAATACGATCCGCCGTTTCCTGAGCACTGCCACCGACAAAACAATTCATATCGTCTAGTAATTTCAAGGCTGCTTTAATGTCATTTCTATCATCTTTAGAAGTATTAAATTTCGACTTAATATCATCTTCCGTAGTATCATTTTTCACCAACCATTCCGCCAATTCAACCAATTCACGTGCCCTGTCATAATTAAGATTTCCACTGGATTCCGTTGTTGGTGTAAAAGCAGAACGTGCAACCGCGCTGCGTGACAAACGCACCGACGACGCATCATCACCTAACTTATTCGCAACATATTGCGCAACTTGATATTCGCTGTTTGAACGCATAGATGTCAAACGCGCATTACTTTCACCAACTGCTAACCCGCTTGGTGCGCCAATCCCAGCACCACCACCGGAACCGCCACCACATGCCGCCAAAACCAATACAGACATACCAATAAAATACTTTTCATGAAAAAAAATCTCCTTTCTTACAAAAGATACTAAAACATTATTCCTAAACATGCAACCAAATAACCAAACGCAAACAAATAAAAAAGACTTGAAAAATTCCGGAAATTTGATAAATTACCAGTAATAACAAAAGGATTTATTTATGAAACGTTCTGACGTTATTCGAACCATCCAGGTTCAATTTAAACACATGCGCACCAATGATGCCGCGGCTATGTTGGATACTGTGGCTGACACAATGATTGATGCGGTGGCAAATGGTGACCGTATTGAAATCCGCGGATTTGGCACTTTTCAACCGCGTCGTCGTGCACCAAAAATGGGATACAACCCATCAACTGGTCGCCCCCAGGCTATTGCGGCAAACACAACCGTATTGTTTAAGCCCAGTCGCGAATTAACCAAAAAAATGAACGGATAAATCTTATGCTTTTCAAATCAAACAAGGGAATAAAAACCCAAGATCGCAACCGCTATGACCGCGTTCCTAAATTAATGTGGATTAAATGCGAATCCTGCGGTAAATTGGTATATTATCGTGATTACAAGGATAATCATTATGTTTGTCCACGTTGCGGGCATGTTTTTATCATGTCACCAAAGCAACGGTTTAATTTGTTATTTGATTCACCTGAATGGACAAAGTTAAATTTATCCACATGCACTGATGACCCACTAGAATTCACAGACCGCGAAAGTTATAAAGACAGATTAGCCGAGGCCCGCATTGACACCGGCGAAAATGATGCTGTGGTTGCCGCCGATGGCACGATTGATGGGATTCCAACAACCATCTGTGTCCTGAACGGATTTTTCATGATGGGTTCAATGGGACGTGCGGCAGGTGACGGAATTATTTCTGCGATTGAACATGCAATTGAATTAAACCAACCGTTTATTATGGTCACGTCCAGTGGCGGTGCCCGCATGCAAGAAAACATTTTATCATTAATGCAAATGGCACGCACTACGGTTGCGGTCAATAAATTGCACGACAAAAAAATACCATACATTGTCGTTTTAACAGACCCAACATTTGGTGGTGTCACCGCATCTTTTGCAATGTTGGGCGACATACACATTGCCGAAGCCGGCGCCCGTATTGGTTTTGCTGGTCGTCGTGTAATTGAACAAAATATTCGTGAAAAATTACCCAGCAACTTTCAAACTGCGGATTATTTGTATGAACATGGTATGGTTGATATTGTATCACCGCGCACAGAATTACACAACAATATCGCACGTGTTTTGCGCGTATTAACCCACCAAAATATAGAGCCCAAGGTGATAAAGGTTCAAACACCAAAGGCGGATAAAGATAAAAAAATTCGCGGACTTGGCGAAAGTGATGCATACGACAAAGTTTTATTGGCGCGTCACGAAAACAGACCTCACTTTTTGGATTATATTGCGGGCATTGTTGATGATTGGACATATCTGGCGGGTGATCGTTGCTATGGCGAAGATCCGGCCATGGGATCCGGCATTGGTTTTTGGCGTGGCATTCCGGCGGTTATAATCGGTCAAGAATCCGGTCGAACAATTGAAACCCGTCAAAAACATCGCTTTGGTATGGCAAACCCCGAAGGTTATCGCAAGGCTGTGCGTATGATGCGTTTGGCGGAACGTTTCGATTTACCACTTATATCTTTATTTGATACGGCGGGCGCGTTTGCCGGTCGTGAAAGCGAAGAACGTGGTCAGTCCCAGGCGGTTGCAAACTCAATTGCCACCGGACTTTCTATTAAAACACCGTATATTGCGGTCAATGTCGGCCAAGGCGGTTCTGGCGGTGCAATTGCAATTGGTACAGGCGATAAAATTTTGATGATGGAAAATGCTATTTATTCCGTTATTGCGCCTGAATCTTGTGCTTCTATTTTGTGGCGCGATAATAAATTCAAGGCCACTGCGGCCACTGCAATGAAATTAACTGCGCGCGACATGGCGAACTTGAATGTCATTGATGGAATTATTTCCGAACCGGCCGGTGGTGCACACAAAGATTGGCAAACAACAATGGAACTGGTGGCCAGTGCGGTGACAAACGCTTTGGAATCATTGCGTGAAATTCCCAATTCAGAACTACCGACCCGTCGTGCAGAAAAGTTTATTTCTATGACACGCGATGTTGAAATTTATCAACCAGACCCAGTGACAGAGTAATAATACATATAAGGAAAACACCCAATGAAACTTAGCAAAGAAATACGTGAAAAACTTCTACACAATATGTTTGTAAAAAATTACAGACGCATGTGGCCATACATGAAACCTTTTTGGGTTCGTGCCGTATTATCAATTTTGGTTGCGATTCCGGTCGGTTCATTGGATGCGGTTATTGCTCTTTCATTAAAGCCGTATATGGATGTGGTTATGCTGGATAAAAGTTTGCAAACCGCATGGTATATTCCGCTTTTGATTATCGGCTTTACAATTGTGCAAAGTGTTTTCCGTTATTTGGCTGAATATTTAAACACATGGGTTGGCGCAAAAACTACAAATCTTTTAAAATTAGACTTGTATAAAAAAATGCTGATGTTTGAAACAGAATTTTTTAACAAAAAAAATTCTGGCGACGTTATTTTCATGTTTAACAATAATGCAGATATGGCATGCGCTGGACTGTTAAATAATTTAAAATCATTTGTGCAAAAGTTTTTTACCGCCGTATCATTGGTTGCTGTTTTGTTTTACAATTCTTGGCAATTGGCATTGGTTTGCGTGGCAATTATGTTGCTGTCTATGTTGCCAATGACAATGGTTCGTAAAAAAATCAACAGCATTATGAATCAATCAATCGCCGCTGATTCTGCCTTGATTACGGCATACAATGAAACATACAATGGAAACAAAACAATTATTTCATACAACCTGAATAAAACTCAACGCGGTAAATTCGAAAGTGTGTTGGATGGTGTATTCCGTCTGCGTATGAAGATGTTGCAACGCACACGTTGGTTGACACCGGTTATGCATGTTATTTTATCAATCGGTATCGGTTTGGCAATTTGGTTTGGTTCATATTTAATATTACATGGCACAATCACAGCGGGAAGTTTTGTATCTTTCTTGACTGCTTTGATTATGTTATACACACCAATAAAATCAATTGGCGGGACATATAATTCTGTATTGATGTCATTTTTGGCAATTGAACGCGTATTCGATATTTTAGATGCAAAACCGGCGATTACTGACCGCAAAGGTGCTGTTGAAATGAACCCAGATGTTCATGAAATCGAATACAAAAATGTTTCATTTGAATATGTCAAAGATGTCCCTGTATTAAAAAACGTTAATTTCAAAGTCAAACGCGGTGAAACGATTGCATTTGTTGGAAATTCTGGTGGCGGAAAATCTACGGTGGTAAGTTTATTACCAAGATTTTATGATGTTACATCTGGCGCGATATTGATTGATGGGGTGGACATCCGCGACATGACATTAAAATCTTTACGTGCAAATATCGGCGTTGTGTTCCAAGATAACTTTTTATTCAGTGGCACAATCCGCGAAAATATTATGCTGGGCAACGAAAATGCAACCCCCGAAGAATTGGAACGCGCGGTAAAAATGGCATGTCTGGACGATGTTATCAAAACAATAAAGGGCGGATTGGATGCACAAATCGGCGAACGCGGTGTATTACTGTCTGGGGGACAAAAACAACGTGTTGCAATTGCGCGCGCATTTTTAAAGAACGCCCCTATTTTGGTTCTGGACGAAGCCACATCCGCATTGGATAACAAGGCCGAGGCCGTCGTGCAAAGGGCAATTGAAAACCTTATGCAGGATAAAACAGTATTTGTAATCGCACACAGATTATCAACAATTCGTAATGCCAACAAAATCTTGGTCATAAACCAAGGTGAAGTGGTAGAAGCCGGCACCCACGAAGAATTGCTGAAAAACGAATGTGGTGCATATAAAATCCTATACGACATGCAATTCAAAACAGAAAATAAAAAGTAATAAATTTGACTTGTATTTAACAAAAAAAACGATATAATACCAACACAATACGGAGCGTTGGCAGAGTGGTAATGCAGCGGATTGCTAATCCGTGACCGTGTTATAGCGGTCCATAGGTTCGAGTCCTATACGCTCCGCCACTAATTTTGGTTATTAAAAACCGCCCATTTGGGCGATTTTTATTTAGCAAAATTGAGTGTCGCGCCGTAACCCAATGTTTAATCTATACAACACCGCATAAGTTCACTAAAAATTATGTTTGACATTTTTTGATTTTGTATTATGTTGTACAACATAAAGAGAACAAAAATGGCAAACGATTTAAAACCGATATATTATAAAATCATTTCAAAACCTTCTCGTTTTGAAAGGGACTATTACATAAAAGATATATCAAATATACATTACGGTACAGAATTCATTGCCGGTGTTCCAAATATAACAAAAGAATATAAAGGCATAAAAAAAGCCGTTCTCCATTTTGCCAAAGGCGCCTTTGACACAATGTTATGGCACACATTTATTAATTCATCACACTTTGCCGGCGCAAATATATAAAATAAAACCTTTGACCACTGTCATAAAACAAAGATGTAATGACAGTGACGGCATCTACCAATGCGCCGCACATAAAATTAAATTTCTGGAAAAACAAAATACAGATGAAATGTATGAACGCGCAATAAATGAATACGACCCCAACCGATACAAAAATTTCAAAATAAATATTGAACGGTGGAAAAAACACGAACCAACAGTATTTTTATTATACAAATGCTATTGCCAATAAAAAATCGCCCAAATGGGCGATTTAATTAATCATCGATTTTTGCATATTCGCAAAAGCCTTCACTTGTATCACAACGCATTGCCAATCCTTCACTTACAAAATATCCCTGGGGGTGCAAACACGCCGGACAAACAGTTGGGGCCTCGGTACCAATGTGCCAATTACCACAATTCGTGCAACGCCACATCACAATTTTATCACTTTTGAACAAAGTGCCATTTTCAATTGCTTCGGCCAATGCTTTGAATCTTGATTCGTGATAACGTTCTGCCAATCCAATATTTTTGAAAATTTCAGCAATTGCATCAAAACCTTCTTGGGCGGCAATTTGTGCAAAACGTGGATACATTTCGGTATTTTCTTCATTTTCACCGAACGCCGCCGCCTTTAAATTTTCCAATGTGGTACCAATTTTACCTGCCGGAAAAGACGCGGTTATTTCCAACATTCCACCTTCCATAAATTTAAACAAACGTGATGCATGTTCATATTCATGTTCGGCTGTTTCCAAAAATATTTTTGCAATTGCCTGATAACCTTCCTTGTTTGCCGCAGATGCAAACATAGTATATCTGTTGCGCGCCTGGGACTCACCGGCAAACGCCATCAATAAATTTTTTTCGGTTTGGGACCCTTTTAATGTTGCCATTTTTTACTCCTTTTCTGTTTTTTTATTTTGTTTTCTTATCTGCTAAAACAAACGATGCAATATTCGGCGCAAAAGCATCCATTATTGCCCCACGCAAGAAAGCGCGTGCTTCTTCGCGTGTTTCGCCATATCGCATCATACGACCTTTTTTAGTATTACACCGTGCCACATACCAATCAAATGTTGGTTCCAAAACACCAAACAAATCATATTTTTCCAGCGCAGCATAATAATACTTAAAATTAAATTCATCACGTTCATTTATTTTAATTTCTGGCCCCAAGACAAAACGTTTATCATATACATTTGTTATTGTGTATGTTTTTACAGGTTTTGTACGCATCCGCCATAAACCCGCAATATATTTCACAATATATTTATCCAAATCAACATCCGCCAAAGGCATACATACATCATCATAACTGTACGCGCGAACGCCATTTTTACACGATGCATCATAATCTTGACTAGAAAGTATAGTATCACGAAACACAGGGCTAAGTTTCGAATCCGGCACAGGTTTTCCATTTAAATCTGTCACACCAAAATTGTATGTTTCCGCCATATTATAAATCCATCATTTTCTTTTCAATTTGCGATATCAATGTGTCAATCCCTTGTCTCCCTGCCGCACTGATGGTTAAAATTTCTGGTTTTTTCTTGCGACCAAACGATTTTTTGAACACAGACATACGTTCATCCAAAGTATCTGTATCAATCGCATCGATTTTATTTATAACGACAATTTCCGGTTTATTTACCAATCCACCACCATACGAATCCATCTCGAAACGAATTGCCTTATAACGATCCACCCAATCTTCTTCGGTTCCATCGATTATATGTAAAATCATTTTTGTACGTTCTGCATGCCCAAGGAATCTGTCCCCTAAACCAACGCCGGTATGTGCACCTTCTATCAATCCAGGCAAATCAACCAAAACAAATTCGCGATTATGTGCATACATAACACCCAACTGTGGATTCAGTGTTGTAAATGCATAATTTGCAATCTTTGGTCGTGCGGATGTCACCGTCGCCAATAATGTAGATTTTCCAGCATTTGGAAATCCAACCAAACCAATATCTGCAATCAATTTTAAACGCAAAACAACGGTACGTTCTTCACCGGGCAATCCGTCATTTGCCTGCTTTGGCGCACGATTTGTTGGACTTTTAAAATGCAAATTTCCCCAACCACCATTACCACCACGCACAGCCAAATATTCCATGCCATCTGTATTCAAATCAGCATATTCAATCTCTTCATTTTCAGACAAAATAACAGTTCCCGTCGGCACAGGCAAAATCAAATCTTCACCTGAAAATCCAGTCCGCATTTTACCCATACCGTTTTGACCACGTTCCGCCGCAAAATGAGTCTTAAAGCGATAATCAATCAAAGTATTCACATTTGGCACAGCACGAAAAATCACATCACCGCCACGTCCACCATCACCACCATTTGGCCCACCATATTCGATATATTTTTCACGACGAAAAGATGCGGCGCCATTACCACCGTCACCCGCCTTGATATGAATTTTTGCCTTGTCCAAGAATTTCATTTTTCGCCCTATTGCTTTATGTTTCCTGCATTATAAACTTAAAAACTTGCAATTTCCAGTATAAAGATTTATAATCAAACCGCTGCCGATGCAGTGATGATTCTGAACTCTGTGCGGAATAGTCGTTTTGGACTGGGGGGCGGTACCCCACAGCTCCACCATTATTCTTTTTTAACTTTTATGGGGCTGACATAGTTTCGACAAGCGCAGTAAAGGTACAAGATTGAATCCGACATGGTCGTCGTTAAACACTGAATAAAAACTGAATGGCGATAGATTCGCTGCGAACGACAACGTTCGCCTTGCAATGGCTGCCTAATATGGCTTTGATATAATTGGCAATTGTTGATTATATCTGTTTAGCTTTTGCGGGGTTCGCCGGGTACCTGGCACCAGAAACCCGGCACTTAAAAACTTTAATAAAAAAATAAAAAGGACAAAAAATGTTTGGAAAAATTAAAAAAGTATTTTTTACAGGTATATTTGGTATTTTATACATTTCCTTTGTTGCTCAAATCGTTTATGTATTGGCATTTATGCATGATTGCGAAGCACAAATGGGGGCGATGGCGGCATTGTCTGTGGAATGGTTGGTTTTGATTGCTGCGCGTTATTTATCAAAACGTTCCGCATCCAGCAACACTCAATTTGGTGGCAACGGATATCGTCGTCGTTAATTTGATGACATTTTGTTGAGTTTATAGAAAACCTCAATAAATTTATTGAGGTTTTTTATCTTGAAAAAATACAAAAACGGTCTATATTTAATTTGCTATGAAAAATTATATTTTACCACTTCGTGATTTAGTTGTGCATCCGGGTTTAACCATGCCAATTTATTTGGACAACCCTGCATCTGTTAATTGCTTAAAAACCGCATCCAGTTGTGGTCAGCAAATTGTTTTGGCACCACAACGTTCATGGATTTACCCTTTATCCCCTGACGACATTTATGACACAGGCACAATTGGTGAAATTGTCCAGGTTTTAAACCTGCCTGATGGTTCGGTTCACTCTATTGTTCGCACAACAGATGTGGTAAAACTATCAAACATCCAAATGGTTGATGGAAATTTCATGGGCGATGCAACAAAACTGGAATTATTAAATGACAGTGAATTTGAACAAACAATTGCCTTGCGTGATAAAATTACAGAAAATATCCGCACAATGTCTGGCACGAAAAAAATAAAGATGGATAAAATATACAATGTCATCCGGAATTATCCCTTGCCTGCTTTTGTTGACAGTATAATTCAAACACTAAATCTTGATACAGATACTGCGGTTAAAATTTTATCCACGACCACATGGCGCGAAAAACTTATACTGTTATTGGAACAAATCAACCTTTATACAGAAACCGCAAAAATAGAAGAATCAATCAATCGTCGCGTTCATCAACAAATGGAAAACGGTCGCCGCGACGCCATTTTACAGGAAAAACTTCGCGCAATTCAACATGAAATGGGCGAAGACGATGATGAAGCCGATACTGCAAACATGCGCAAAAAAATCGAAAATGCAAATTTACCGGCCGATGTCATGGACAAAGCAAAAACAGAATGGAAACGCATGCGTTCATTATCTCCAATGTCCCAAGAAGGCGGACTTATCAAAAATTATTTGGATGAATTATTGTCTATGCCATGGACAAATTCGCCCCAGTCTCCAATCGATTTAACACGCGCACGCGAAATTTTAAACACCGAACATTCTGGCATGATTCCTGTCAAAGAACGCATTTTGGAACATATCGCCGTTATGAAAAAGACCGGTTCCCCGCGGGGCAGTATATTATGCTTTGTTGGCGCACCCGGTGTTGGAAAAACATCACTATGCAAATCCATCGCCACCGCCTTGGGACGCAAATACCAACGGATTTCATTGGGCGGCATTTCCGACGAATCCCATTTCCGCGGACACAGAAAAACGTATATTGGCGCACAAACTGGTCGTATTATGGACGCATTAAAACGATGCAAAACAAATAATCCGGTTATTGTCTTGGACGAAATCGATAAAATGGGACGTGATTGGCGTGGTGATCCGGAATCTGCATTACTGGAAATTTTGGATCCCGAACAAAACAAATCTTTCCGCGATCATTACCTAGAGGTTGACTTTGATTTATCAAATGTGTTGTTTATTGCAACTGCAAATTCTCTTAATATGTCCAGCGCATTAAAAGACCGCATGGAAATCATAAATGTCCCTGGATACAGCGAAGATGACAAGGTTCAAATCGCCCGCGAACATTTAATCAAACGCGTTGCCGATGAAAACGGTTGGAATCCCGAAAACATTATTATATCGAATGACGCAATTCGTCACATTATCCGCAATTACACATCCGAACAAGGTGTACGCGGTTTGCAACGCGAATTGGCGACATTACTTCGTCGGCAATTATTGGCAAACAACGGATTGGATGATAAAACAGAATTCACAATTGAAAAAATTGATGAACTTTTATCTATTCGCAACTGTGCTGATACCGTACATAAAATTGGCTTTGGAATGCGCGCACAATAAAATATGAATATAGTACACGAATTAATAGAATATATTTCCAGTTGCAAAAATATACTTTGCCAAATAAGACAACATGGTGACAATTTAGAATTTGAAACATGGATTTATTCTGGTACTATAAAAATAAACGATCAATTCATGCTGAAAACACCAGACTTATATTTCGAAGTCTTGAAATACAACGTGTTATTGGTTGGCGAAACGCGGTACAGATTTTCATTACATCGTGAATCCGATATCATGCGTTATCCAAAACATCCAAAATTGTTTGACCGAATATTTGCGCCAACAATTTTTAGGGCATGTAATAAAAAATATAAAGAACGGGAAAAACAAAAATGATTCTTGTTATAAACACATCAGGAAATGGTATCGATTTAGTTCTGGGCAACAACATTGAACATATCGATGCTGAAAAACAGGCGATTACATTGCCAGACGCCGTTGAAAAATTTTTAATAAAAAACGAAACTACATGGACTGAATTAACCGCCATCGGCATTATTGTTGGTCCCGGCAGTTTTACCGGCATACGCCTTGGGATTGCATATGCCAAAGGATTGGCGATTGGATTAAATATTCCGGTTATCCCAATTAATGCATTTGAATTATATTTGGCGGAAACACCCGATGCATTTGTTGCAATTGAATCTGGTCGTGGCGATTTCTTTGTTGCGGCAAAAAATTTAGAACCTGGAATAATGGAACTCGAAGAATTGGAAACGCGTCAAATGATGTGTCCTTGCACAGTCGGTCATAAACCATTTAATTTAAAATTGGCGACAAAAATTGCCCAAGAAAAACTGGATTCTGGCAAAATAGAACCGGCGATTCCTATGTATCTGCGCCCCAGTTATGCCGAAGAAAAAAATTCAGGAAAATAACATGTACGACGATTTGGAAAAACTTTATGCACTATGCTTCCCAGAAAAAAGCCACAAATGGGACGCAAATGATTTTGCAGATTTAAAAAAATCTGGGTGTGATATAATATGCAGCCAAAACAGTTTCGTTGTTTGGCGACGCATTGATGACGAAGCCGAAATAATATCAATCGGCGTTGCCCCCAACGCGCGTCGCACCGGCACAGCCAGTGCATTGATGCAATTGGTTGAACGCGATGTAAAACAATTTGGCACAAAAACTATTTTCCTAGAAGTTGATGAAGAAAACACGCCCGCTATTGAATTATATAAAAAAAGCGGATTTGTAAATGTCGGCGCACGTCCGCATTATTACGAAAACGGTCATAACGCAATAATCATGAAAAAGGAAATATAAAAATGTCAAATATTTTTGATGCAATGTGTTTAACGGTGACACATGGCAACGACAATATCATATTAGAATACATATCACCAATACCAAAACGAATGCCGGCTGATTGGGATAAATATATCCGTCGTCAAAGGGTTGCTGCAAAACCGAAAATTATATTGGTGACCAAGGCTGATAAATATTACAACGATGTTTTGAATTTCAAACATGGGGACACATTTTCAATTGAAAATAAAAAAGTTATATTGCATCCCATTCGCGAATTTCAAATACCAACGGGGGAATATGATATAACCCGTTTCAAAGAACCAACCAGATAAAAAAATAAAAAAAACGCCTGAAAAATTTTTTTCAGGCGTTTTTTAATTCATACCAAACTTATTTTTCCAAAGCTTCGATAATTGTTTTGTATGGAACCGCACCTGGGAACGCTTGTTCATTGATAATCAAGAACGGTGTTCCATTGATGTCGAATTCTTGTGCCATACCACGAACATTTGCCAATTCACGTGTGACAACTTCGCCTTCCATATCTGCTTCTAATTGTTTTGTATCCAAACCTGCATCTTTTGCAAATTTCAAAACATTAGCTTTTACTTTTGCGCCCAATTTAGATCTGTCTTTCATATCTTCTGGGGAATAATATTCTTTGGTCATCAAAGAAGTTGCCAAAGCCGCAGCCTTTGAATTATCTTGAATTTTTGCAGCAATAACCGCACGTGCTGGGGCATCAGACAAATCACCATGGATAGAGAAGTTCTTAAGAACAACACGAACATCATCACGTTCTTTCAAAACTTTTTCTAATTCGCCATGAACACGACGGCAATATGGACAGCTAAAATCAGTCCAGATAAAGATTGTATTTTTCGCATCAACATTACCCAAAATTGGTGCGTCCGCCATCATTGCTTCTGCGCCAGATTTAACAGCCTTACGAATCGCCTTGTTCTTTTCCGCCGCCTGTTGTTCTTGATAACCATTTGCCATTTCTTGCAAAATCATTGGATTAACCGATGTCAAATAATATGGTGTAACCAAACGAGCCATGCAACCCGCAATCAAGATAACAGCCAATAAATTGACAGATTTTTGCAACAAAGATTCGCCCTTACCAGTATTGCCCAGCATTTTTGCGCCAAACAAAAACATAGCAATCGCGACAACCAAGATTAAAATTGTCCAAATCATGTTTTTCTCCTTTATCTGTTGAACAATACAACCATAGAACAATTTATGAAAAACGCAAACAAAAAATTACTTATTCTGTAAAAAAATTCTGTAATCTGGAACCGCCACATCCAGTCCACGACAAACACTTTCCAAAAACCGCAATGTTGTTTGCAAATTGATTGGCAAACGAAACATTTTGTCTGCATACGGCGCACCACATGTCCCACACACCGCCCGCCCTGTTCGCGGCGACAAATAAATTAAATTATCAGCTCGACCACACCCTGAACATTTTGACAAATCCAACGCATATCCCAAATCACGCAATAAATTCAATTCCCATTGTAAATAAGATTCTGCATTTATATCCGCCAAAGTTTTCAATGTTGCATTATATAAATTTGTATATGCCTCACGCTCGGGCAACAAAGTTTCAATTAATGAAAACATAGAATTCAAATATTTTAATTTATTTGCATCCACCATGGCAAGCAAACTTAAATTTTTTTGTGCCTCGAAATGAAATACCCCCAATTGAGAATCCAAACGCGCATTCCACGCGACCACCCCCATTTGACCAACCATAGGTTTATTTTTGGCAACCACCGCCCCACGCAGCATTCCCGACAACACACCATAGTTTTCAGTAAATATATGCGCAACCGCATCGCGTTCATTAAACGGCCGAATTGACACAATCAAACCATCAGTTTCCAATTTCATACCGGCATTATGCAAAAAAGGAAATATTTAGCCAACAAAAAAATATCACAACTACCCCGTCACCCTGCGGGTGCCACCCCTTCTTTCATAAAGAAGGGGAATGACCCAAGAACAAAATTCCAAGATAAACATTGCTTTTTTTGTTTGATAAATTTTTCTAATATGAAATTACCAAAAAATAAATCTTTGAACAGTTTATCACACGCGTTACGCAATAACACCACACTGGCAGAGGCCGTATTATGGAAATATCTGCAAAACAAACAATGCTTTGGTTATCATTTTCGTCGTCAAAAAGTTATTGGAAAATATATTGTTGATTTTTATTGTCCAAAATTGGGATTGATTATAGAAATAGACGGCAGTTCGCACGACACCAAGGCAGACTATGACGAAAGTCGTGATAAATATCTGCAAAGTTTAGGATTAACAGTGTTGCATTTGAATAATGCCGAAGTATTACATTATCTGGGTAAAGGTATGGATGCGATTGAAGCATACATGCAATATAAAATGAAAATATTAAATAAATCAGCACAATAATTCGTTTGTTCGTAATGGCATTCATTCTCGATCATTCCCCTTCTTTATGAAAGAAGGGGGTGGCACGAAATTGCAACGCAATTGAGTGACAGGGTAGTTGTGAAAAATATAAAAAATCCCGACGGATTGTCGGGATTTTTTTTCAATACTCAAGAAAATTATTCAGCATCGGCGGCTTTTTCTTCTGCAACTTCTGCTGGTTTTTCTTCTGCTTTAACTTCCTTTGCTTCTTCGGCTGGTTCTTCTTCAACCTTTTTTGTACCAAAGGTCAATTTTTTACCAGCGACCAAAGCATCGATTTCTTCTTGTGTTTGTGCAACATAAATTTTCACAGGCACAATAACATCGGCATGCAAAGCGATTTTTGTATCGAACGCACCAATTGTTTTAATTGGGGAACCCAACAAAACCTGTGCAGATTCAATAGACACATTTGCGACTTCTTTCAATGTACGTGCGATATCGCGTGATGACACAGAACCATACAATTGACCGGTATCACCTGCCTGACGAATCATATAGAATTTCGCATTTTTCACAGCATCCACATAAGATTCCGCCTGTGCTTTTGCTTTTTCTTGACGGGCAACCAATTCGGCCTTTTTCGCTTCGAACAAAGCAACATTTTCACGTGTCCAACGCATTGCTTTGTTATTTGGCAACAAATAGTTGCGGGCGAACCCAGTTTTAACTTCGACTGTATCGCCGATATTACCCAATTTTGTAATTTTTTCTGTTAAAATAACTTTCATTTGTCTGTCCTTTTTTTGTTATAAGTTAGAGTTTTTTTCAACCCAAACATTTTTATTTATTCTTCCTTTTTATAAATTGGGAAGAACGGTATAGATGCGCCGTTGTTTGTGAGTGCAGTGTACGTAATGCTACATAAACGAACAAACAACAAGCAGATGTGCCGTTATAACCAATTAACCCAAGTTATTACGGACGAACGGAAGTAAACCCAAGTGACGCGCGCGCTTAATTGCGGTTGCCAACGCACGTTGATCTTTCTGGGAAACACCACTGATGCGACTTGGCACGATTTTACCACGTTCTGTGATATAATGTGACAAAGTTTTAATATCTTTGTAATCAATAACCTTGCCCTTTAATGGGTTAGATTTTTTACGATAAATTGCTGCACGAACTGCCATTATTCTGCCTCCTCGGTATCTATGTTCTTTTTCATCATGACGGATGGTGTTGTCGCCAATTCATCAACGCGAACGTTCAAGAAACGGATAACATCTTCATCAATACGGGAACGACGTTCCAATTCAACGATTTGATTACCTGGCAATTCAATGTTTAACAAAACATAGTGAGCCTTGCGGTTTTTACGAATGACATATGCCAAATTTTTCAATCCCCAGAACTCTGTGGATTTAACATCGCCACCCAATTCTTTGATAATATCTGTAAATTTAGACGCTTTTTCTTTAACCTGCGCCTCGGTCAAGTCCTGGCGGAAAACCAGTACACTTTCATAGTAAGCCATTTTATTTCCTTTGGTCTTAATACTTGTTTATATCGGCCGGCCGCACCATTGCAACCAGCAGGAACAGGTAAATTATGAACATTTTTTTAGAAAAATCAAGTAAAAAAGCGCCTGAATCCCCCAGGCGCCCTTTTGAAATAAACCATAACACCATTAATCCCGATATGGATTATTCTTTGTTTTCGATGGGAACAAGAACAAAATCAATGTAATTATTCCCCACACAAAACTTAAATTATCCATCGCCCTGCACCCGCGAACAACATCGGGTACCAAAACAGAATAAACAAAGAACACCAAACTTATCAGCAATAATTTTGCAGAAAATCCCGCATCATGCAATCTGCGCGACATCAAAGTCCAAAGTGGAACAACAATCACCACACCAAATAAAACCCACAGCAATGCAATAAAGCCCGCCAACAACAAATTAACCGGCTGTAATTTCACCGCCGCAGTAATCAAAACAAAAGCAACCGCAATAACGAACAAAATCACCCACCAATATTCCGCACGGGTTGAAACACCATTAAATTGAAAATATTTATTAAAGAAATTTGCAATCGCACGTCCAAATGGCACCATTTTTACGGGTTTCGCATCCGCTGATTCCGGATGACGCGCAACAATTTTCTTACTTTGTTTTTTAATAGGCATAAAATTTTCTCCTTAAATTACCCTGTAATTTTACTATTTTTTTAATAGCAAAACAAGTTTTTTATTATGCAAGTAAAACTATTGACACAGATTTATCAAATTTACTAACATTTTAAATAAGTACAAACCGGGGGGGACATAATGACCAACCAATTTCACAGAACTTTAAACATAATGGCGCTGTTTATCGCGGCGTTGGCTGTGTTGTTTGGTGTTTTCAACCAAGAATTCATGGAATTGGCGGCAACAAACTATGTAATCAATGGCATAATTATTGGCACTGGGTTGTTTGGTATTGGATTATGTTTCATTGAAATGTTGCGTTTATTACCTGAATATCGTTGGCTATCTGGTTATGTACGCGGCAATCGTAATATGAAATTACCACCACGTATTTTACGACAAATTGCATCTGTATTACAACGGCGGCCTTGCCGTATTTATGCCGACACATTATCTGGATTAATGGATATGGTTGCCAATCGGTTTGATGCCGCGCGCGATTCGATTCGTTATATAACAAACACTTTGATATTCCTTGGACTGCTGGGCACATTTTGGGGATTGATAACAACACTTGGTTCATTTGGCGATTTAATTTACGGATTAAACATTGATGATGCCGATGTTATGTTGTCAATGCAATCTGGACTATCCGCACCATTGTCTGGCATGGCAATTGCATTTACAAGTTCACTACTTGGACTTGGGGCCAGTTTGATTATTGGATTCCTGGATCATATGGTTGGCATTGCGCATCGTGCAATTTATACAGAACTGGGCGATTATATGGCGGCACATACACATACCGTAAACGATGGTATTCGTGTTTTGCCAAATATAGATTTTAACACACAAAAAATAACTGCGGCGGTTGAAAACATTGAACGCAACACTGCAACAAATTAAAATAAAAAAACAAAGGGAGAGGGTTTTATGTTAAACATGCGATACAAAGAAAAAACAAATTCATGGCCTGGGTTTGTCGATTTATTTTCTAACCTTGTCATTATCTTGATATTTTTACTGATTGTGTTTGTATTTTTATGGACAACGACATCTGTATTTAACAAAAACACCGGCGCAAAAACGGTTGCCGAATTGCGTCAAACAAATGCAGAACAAGCGGCACTGATTCAACAAATGGAAAATGATGAACGCGAGGCGAAAAACCTGCTTATGATGGCACGCCAAGAAATCGTTTCCAACGAATCGACTGTGGCTAATTATAAATCCAGCATGAATGATTTAAGTAATGCATACGAACAAAAATTGCAGGCATTGGAACAACAAACGGCAAATTTACAAACCCAGGTCGCAGAATTACAGGAAAACCGTAATTTAACAACCAAATACGAAGAAAAAATCGCAGAATTGGAAAAACAGGTCGCGCGCCAGAAAAATGAACGCGCAACCCTGGTTGACCAAATTGATGACCTGCAACAAAAACTGGATGCCCAGGCCGAAGTTCAAACAACGGTATCAACCGCCGAAATGGAAAAATTGCAATTTGAATTAAAGGCTGCACAAACACAAATCGCCGCTGCTCAGGCGGAATATATAACAATGTCCAACGAATTGAACAAAGCGTTGGCGGATAAAGTTGCTGAATTAAACGAAATGGCACAATACCAATCCGCATTTTACAAAGCAATCAAAGATGCTTTGGGCACACGCACAATTATGCGTCCCGATGGTGACCGCTTTATAATATCCAGTGATATTTTATTTCCATCTGGGAAATATAGTTTATCGGCCGACGGCAAAAAACAATTGGCGGCAATTGCCGGGGTTATCAAAGATTTTGAAAGCAAAATCGACCCATCGGTTAAATGGATAATCCGCGTTGACGGTCATACCGATAATAAACCTGTTATGGCCGACACAAAAAATTATCGCAACAATTTACAATTATCGATACTACGCGCCAATGCGGTCGTTGAAGAGTTAGCGAAAAACGGTGTATCCAAACGCAGATTGGTCCCCAGTGGATTTGGCGATTTACACCCAATTGAATTGGGCAACACACCCGGGGCGTTACAAAAAAATCGTCGCATAGAATTACAATTAACAAATCGTTAAATATATACGCCGCCCGAAATGGGCGGTATTTTCATAAAAAAATGCGACAACATGTCGCACATAAAACAACAATAATCGGGGTGTTGATAAATCAGTATGTTTTGACTGCGTTAATCTTCCAGAACGAATCAGTATTTTATACATTAACGCCACCCCAATCATAAAGGTTGGGCAAAATAAATAACGACACAATCGCGACATATACAAAACAAAAGCGTCGCGATATGTGCCGAACATACCAAAAGCCTATCACAGCCCCGAACCCAATTCCCAATTAGATTCACTTCCTATTCTATCAAACAATTCATAAAAGTATCAAGTAAAAATTATAACATTAACTGAACTCTACACTCTGTAATCTCGCTATAGCGCAGCGAAAGCGGATGAACTCTATAAAAAAAAAACGGCTTTCGCCGTTTTTTTACATTGCCGTTATATAATCAACTTCTATTACGGTTGGTTCGCCCATATCACCTTTATCAACCTGACCTTTGATTTTCATCTTGGTATTTGGCACAATAACCATTTCACCCAAAACAACAGGTTCAATTTCGACATTAATATTACCTGTGGCATCTTGGAAAATATACATTTTATCACCCAAATTTTCAACGATATAACCGGTCATTACAACATTTTGATCATCCATCATCATCGGTATTTGTTCCACCGTCACAATCGTATCGACCACCGGTTCCACGACCGTTGTAATTGTTGCGGTATTAGTATTATTCATATTGTTACCATTGTGCATATTATTGTGCATACCGGATCCTGCAAACGCAGCCCCCGACATAAATACAGAAGCCAAAGCCAAAGTGTAAATTTTTTTCATTTTTCTCTCCATTGGTTGAAATTACACATTTGGATTATAGCGCCCCGCACCACCTATTCATATAGGATTGATTGGCAACCACGACACAATGGTACAACAATTGAACTTTGCACTTTGTACTTTGAACTTTGTAAAAAAATAATCGCGTTCGCGATTATTTTTTAACATGAACATCCATTTGCGGAAATGGAAAGTGAATTTTTTTACGTGGTAATTCTTTATATAACGCCTCACGCAAATCACCCATGGATGCGAACCAATCTGCATATTTTGTCCAATACCAAACGGTTAAAACAACCGAACTATCGCCTAAATCACTCACAAATACAGACGGCGCGGGTGTTTTTGCAATACGTTTATCTTTACTTAAAACTGCCAAAATCGTACGACGCGCAACATCAACATTATCACCATATGAAATTGCAATTTGAATTTCTGCACGACGCGTCCCTCTATCTGACAAATTTGTAATTTCACCATTAGCAAGCCCACCATTTGGAATAAACACAACTTGGTTATCAAAAGTATGTAATTCAGTTGTAAAAATCATAATTTTCTTAACCGTACCCGTCCGTCCAGATGCCGTTTGAATAACATCACCAACTTTAAACGGTTTCAAGAATAAAATAATTATACCGCCGGCAAAATTTTGAAAAGTTCCCGACAACGCCATACCAACCGCCAACGCACCGGCACCAAGTACCGCCACAATTGATGTCATTTGCACACCAACCGTCGTCAACACGATTACAACAACAAAAATCCGCAACAAAATATTTATGAACGATGCAGAAAAAGAAACCAAAGACGGTTCCAATTCTCGTTTTTCCATGGCAAATTTAACAGAACGTGTAATTTTATTTGCAATCCACATACCGATTGAAAAAATCGCAATC
>JAFXVB010000010.1 GCA_017534945.1 Alphaproteobacteria bacterium
CATACAAAGGGCTGATAAAGCTCGGCATACTCTTGCTGATAATAATACTGTTAGCAAGCTGCACAATAAATACCGCCGCAAATGATTTCTGCTATTTGTACCGACCAGTTTATGCGGACTATGAAAACGACACCGCAGAAACGATCCAACAGATAGACCAGAACAACATCGCATACGAAGAGTTATGTATTTGATTTAATTTAATTTGTGTGCTATGGTTTACAACATGAAAGCGATAACAATTTGGCAGCCTTATGCTGCAGCAATCCGTACTGGATTGAAACATTACGAAACAAGATCTTGGCACACAAAATATCGTGGGCTGTTAGTGATTCATGCTGCCCTAAAGAAACCGACAGCAAGAGAAAAAGAACTCATAAAAAAATACAGAATACCAGAAAAAGAATTGGAATACGGTGCGCCAATCTTGCTTTGTAAAATAGTTGATTGCATACAAATAACGGAAGATTTTATAAATAAACAACCCGAAACAGAAATAGAGTTTGGCAATTGGCAAGTTGGAAACTATGCTTGGAAACTTAAGGTTGTTAAGAAATTAAATGGATATTCCAAAGTAAAGGGGCAACAAGGACTATGGAATATCGATCTGGTAAAACAATTGCCATTTGAAGAATCAAAAGATTATTTGAATAATGTCGCCAATATACATGGAAACATAGTATTGCATCGTACAGTATATAATGATTTTTGTAATAACTTAGACCCAGATAAAACGCAAAATATTTTTGTCGGTTGGTGTATACAGAATTATAGGGATTGCTTGGTATTAAACTTGTGTAAAATGTTAGAACCAAGAAAGATGGATAACAAGTATACATTAAGATTTTTTGTTGAAAAATGCATTGAAAATTATCCGGTTATAAAAGAAAAAATGGCAACAGCAAGAAGAGTTTGGTCAAACGGTTACAAGGAAGATTTGAGTGAAATTATGTTGGAAAAATTGAACAGCATAAATTTTGCTGCTGATCGTGACAGAATTGATTGTATGTTGGCAAAAATAAAGACATATCGAGATAAGCATTTATGTCATTGCGATATTGATGGGGTGGATGTGCTGCCACCAGAAATAAAAGAGATGCATCAATTTGTAGATGAACTCGGCGAAATGATAAAAAAATACTTTGGCATATTTAGAGTAGCCGTATGTGATGACGGAATCACCAGCCTAAAGTATCATGACTTCACACTGCATATGCCATAATTATTTATTATACAATTTCCAGAGATACTTAAAACGTTCGCTGTATTCTTTGTCGGGCTGATCAAAGAACAAACAGTTTTCACTGTTAAATTTGCTGGCATTCGTGGTCCAGTTATAAGAACCTGTGACGATATGTTTGCCATCAAATACAGCGAACTTATTATGTTCGATTTTATGTTTTACATTCGTAACAACAGGAATACCGGCATCACGTAATTTGCCAACCAAAGAACCTTTGCCTTTGGCCTGCGTGCGATCAGTGATAACACGAATCTTGGCCCCACGTTTGTGTGCGGCCAAGATAGAATCAACAATCGCAGGATTGGTAATTGAATAAACGGCCATATCCACATTTTGTGCTTGGTTCATTTGTTTGATAATGTTATTTTCACAATCCGGCCCAGGTGTGAAATATATTCGTATCCATCGATTATTTGATACTGTCGGAATATCCAATTTTTCACTTTCAATTTCATATTTTTCAGTTTTTGTATCAGAAGAACTCCACAATCTTGCCCACCATGATTTTTTTGCTGGTGGTTCTTTTACACCAAGATGTTCCAAAATGGTTTTCCTTTCGGGATTGTCATGCTGGATAACCAACATCAACAACTTATCATCCGACTTGCGAGCCACCACAAGGGTGTCATCCACTTTACTTTTTTCTGTGATTTTGTTTCGGGTGTAATGTAATTTGCCACGACCACGCCCGTTCCATGACGGCTGATAGTAATAGTACCATTTGGAAGTGCTGTATTCTTCAACGGTTTTATCGCCGACATAAACATACAATGTTTCAAATGATTTTGTTTCCTTTCCTAAAACAGATTCCAAACCTTTGGTGCCAGTTATTTCAAGTGTTTGTTTTTTTGATCGAATAGTATCAGTGGCTTTCATTGTCTTGACGGCAAATGCACTATAAGAATCTAAATCTTTTGGTTCGAAAGCATAGACAGAAAACGAAACGCAAAAAACTGCTGCAAGGGTAAATACAAATGACAATATACGTTTTATCATGTCTACAGTATTATAAAATTATGTGGTTGTATCAAGTCTTTTTCTGATAAAGATTCTTGAATAAATACGATGACCATTTACGATGCCGGCACCACCGTCCGTTGTAAAGTCTTTATCAAGCCCCAGGATTTCAAATTGTGCAGGGCAGTATTTTTCAATAAACGTAATTGGTACCCCCATAATGCCATCATAATCGCATGGAATTGATGCGGTTTTATCGATATTGATTGCGCCGGCATTGTCATATCTGGGAAAAGATCCAGAGGTATAGCGGCAAGACAGATGTAATGGCTTAGGCCTGCAAGCGTGATCCAAATTTGTGAGCCATATTGCCGGCACCTCTCGTGTTTGATCAGAATCAGGTACGATAAAACGCATGCCACCGGCCCACCGGCGAACACCAGGCCATATCTTGTTTGTTTTTATCAGCTCAAACAGCTCACGATATGCAATGGCATTTTTGTTACAGATGACAAGGAAAGGTTTGTTGTATTTGAGAACCAAAGACATAAACTCCCGAAACAAAGAAAAAGGCGGATTGGTAACAACCAAGTCCGCCTTTTTTAGCAGTTCAATAGACTGCGGACATCGAAAGTCGGCTCCACCCAGGCCACCAGTATGCCAAACATCTCGGATTAAACCCTGCGATTTTAGATTGTTAAAATATTTCACAAAGGCACTATCGCCAGTGTCACAGTTGCAATAAATTTGTTTGTTAAAAAAATGCGGCCTGTAATGGTCGCATTCGAATTCAACGTCTGCATATTGGGTGTAAAATTCGTCATTTTTAGCCAAACGCGCACGAAGTAATTTGGCACTATTGTTCGCCATGTTTCCTCCAAATAATTAAAAAAAAGCCCCAGCACAGAGCCAGGGCAGAATAAAAAAAGACGGTTCAAAACCGTCCACTCGATCGCGAGTATTATATCACAAAATCACATAAAAATCAATGAGAAGATTCAACAACGACAAGAATGGTCGTAGTTAATATATTTTTATCTTGAACAGGTCGAAAAGGAGCAGAAATGGGGTGCAAGGTCAAAAATAAGGGTAGGCGCACGATAATCACAAAAAATGGAGGTAATTTCATGGAAAAGTACATCTTTGACGAGGGCAACGGTCTGTGGTATGAGTTGCAGAGG
>JAFXVB010000011.1 GCA_017534945.1 Alphaproteobacteria bacterium
ACACGTATCACAATTACAGATCCAACGGGTGCCGTGTTGACATGGGCCACCGCGGGTGCAAATAATTTCAAGGGTGCAAAAAAATCGACACCATATGCTGCAACGGTTGTCGCAGATGCAGTTGGCAAAAAAGTTGCCGAAATGGGTATGAAAACCGTCGATGTTTTGATGCGCGGTATTGGTCAGGGTCGCGAATCGGCTGTGCGTGGTTTGGCAAATGCCGGCTTGATTGTGCAATCTATTACTGATACAACACGTATTCCACACAATGGATGCCGTCCAAAGAAAGTGCGTCGTGTGTAATGTGTTTCAAATGCCTTGTCGATTAGACAAGGCATTTTTTTTGTTAAAAAATTAATTAAATTCCATTTGTCAAGTTAAAAAAAGCCCTTGTTGGCATTGACAGGTTTTTTTAGAAAATGTTAAAAATCTGTGTTTTTTTGTAAAAAGTGTATAAAATCCGAATCGAAAAATAATGCAAATGGTGCAGAATTCTGCGGTGTTTAATTTTTTTTATAATATGTGTATTTTTTGCTTGCGGTAAAATTTTGTTTTTTGCTAAACTTTACATAAAGGAAGAAATATATCAGAGGAAGAAATGAGGAACTCACTGTTTTTTGCTGTTTTTTTTGTGTTTGGCTTTGTCGGTGTGGTGAATGCGTTTCCTACTGATAGCAATACGTATCCGAACTATGCATCTGGTAAGCCAACGACTGCGGCGGAATTAACGGTCAAAGATGCCAATGTTCGTTTTGCAACTACAAAGTATGTTGATACACAGGCAGCGGGGTTGGAAAGTCCGATTAATACTTTGGCAACCGCGGCGACAACTGATAATACGGCGGTTACAACCAATGGTAATGCGATTGGTGCGCCGGCAAGTGGAAATACGGCGGCAACGGGGTTGTTTGCCAATAAAATTGATGCGCCGACTGGGTCGGGCAATACGTGCCCATCGGGGCAGGTTTGTGGATATATTTCCGCAGATGGGGCCGGTGGAACAAAAAAATGGGTTGTTATCCAGGGGGCGCCATAATCAAGATTTTTTGTTTGTTAATCTGGTTTGATAAAGTCCGATTTTTATCGGGCTTTTTTGTTGACTTTTGGGAATTTCCAGTATAAAATTTGCCAGTGCGTTAAAGGACAGATTGTTTTTTAATGCGTGCCGATTGGCGAAAATAATAAACTAAGCCGAATGGAGTAAAAATGATTGAAAAAAATTGGATGACTTTGATTAAGCCAAAAAAATTGAATATCAAGGTCGATGAAAAAAATCCTAATATTGCAACATTGGTTGCGGAACCATTGGAAAAAGGTTTCGGTTTGACATTGGGGACGGCGTTGCGTCGTGTTCTGTTGTCGTCGTTACAGGGTTGTGCGCCGGTGTATATCAAAATTGATGGTGTGCAACACGAATTTAGTTCTTTGCCTGGTGTTCGCGAAGATATTTCTGATATCATCTTGAATTTAAAGGGTGTATATTTCAAAGCAAATGCCGAGGGGCAACACAAGGCAACAATCAAGGCCAAGGGGCCTGTGGTTGTGACGGCCGGGATGATTGAAACATCTGCCGGGGTCGAGGTTATGAATAAAGATGTCGAATTATGCACATTGGACAAAGATGCAACATTTGATATGGAAATCACATTGGATTCGGGTCGTGGTTATGTTGCGGCAAATGCACACGATACTGATTTGCCATTGGGTGTGATTCCGGTGGATTCTATTTTCTCGCCAATTTTGAATGTTTCGTCTGCGGTGTCCCAGACACGTGTTGGTCAATCAACCGATTATGATAAATTGGAATTGACGGTTAAAACAAACGGTGCGGTTTCGCCCGAAGATGCAATCGCTTTTGCGGCACGCATTTTGACAGATCAATTGGTTGTGTTTATCAATTTTGAAGATCCGGCACAAATCAATGCACCGGCCGAAGAAGACAAGGCCAAAGATGCATTGCCGTTCGATCCAAAATTGTTGAAACACGTTGATGAATTGGAATTGTCTGTTCGTGCAAATAACTGCTTGAAGAACGACAAAATCAATTGGTTGGGTGAATTGGTTCAAAAGACCGAGGCCGATATGTTGAAAACACCAAACTTTGGTCGTAAATCTTTGAACGAAATCAAAATCCAATTGGAAGCCATGGGCTTGGGCCTGGGAATGGAAGTTCCTGGTTGGCCACCGGAAAATATTGCGGAGTTGTCGAAGAAATACGATGACCCCTACAAATAAATTGTGATAATGCACCATCCGTTGTGTCCGTCAATTCTTATGTAGGTTTACTACACTGCGAATTGTCGGACGCTTCCGGGCTGGCGCATTCTGACAATTTATTTTTGACCGAACGTGGTTCAGAAATAATTTTGTGTGGGGTTGGTTGCGAACCAACAATCACTTCCAAATAACCTCACATAAATTATTTTCTTGAAAAGAGTGGATTTTCTGGAATAATACAGAAAACTGAAAATAAATCCCATAATACTGGTATGAAAATATTAGGTTATGGCGTCTAAACAAATCCCCGGGGGACCTGGGGCAGAAACAAAAAATAGGAGTAATCAATGAGACATATGAAATCAGGTCGCACTTTTAATCGCGACACAAACGCGCGCAAAGCATTAATGATTGGTTTGGCGAAAAACTTAATTGAACGTGAACAAATTAAAACTACATTGCCCAAGGCAAAAGATTTGCGCAGTGTTGTTGAAAAATTGATTACACGTGCCAAGGTTGATACGGTTGCCAACCGTCGTTTGGTTGCGTCCGAATTGGGTAATGGCACATCTAAAACTGTTAACAAATTGTTTTCTGTTTTGGGACCACGTTATGCAAAACGCCCGGGTGGATATACTCGCGTGTTAAAGGCCGGTTTCCGTTATGGCGATGCGGCACCGATGGCAATCATTGAATTGGTTGATCGCGATGTTAATGCAAAGAAAACAGTTGTAAAACCAGAAGCGGCGACAGAAGCCAAAGCAACAGAAGTTGTTGAAGAAGTGGCGGCCAAGGCCGAAAAAGCACCAA
>JAFXVB010000012.1 GCA_017534945.1 Alphaproteobacteria bacterium
GGCCATTGGTTGATGAATCATAATTTGTGTATTCGGTAAAGCAAAACGTTTGCCTTTTTCACCACCTGCCAACAAAACAGATGCCATGGATGCAACCAAACCCATACCGATTGTCGACACCGGTGCCTTGATATAATTCATTGTATCCAAAATAGCTTCCCCAGCAGAAACATCACCGCCCGGCGAATTAATATACATTGAAATATCGGCATTTGGATTTTCAGATTCCAACAACAACAATTGGGCAACGATAATATTCGCCATATTTGTTTCAATTTCCCCAGTCACCATAACAATTCTGTCGCGCAAAAGACGCGAATAAATATCAAAAGAACGTTCACCACGTGGTGATTCCTCTATAACCATAGGTATCAAAGCCATATTACCACCTTTTAAATTCGTTATTTTCTTACAATTATAGCACAAAAAAAAGCAATTCGCAAATTTTCCGCCACAAACTTAATATAATTTTACCCCACCAACATTTCAAGTGCCGGCAAAGTCCCCTTTTCAATAAATTCTAAAAAAGCACCACCACCGGTTGAAACATATGTGATATCATCGCGCACACCCGTCGCATCCAGCGCAGCCACCGTTTCGCCACCCCCGACAATACTGACCAATCGCCCTTCGCGGGTTCGACGCGCAATTTGATATGCAATTGCAAAACTGGAATCACCCCATATTTCACCCCATTCCGCCATACCAACGGTTCCATTCCAAACAACCGTTGCGGCTTTTTCGATTTCTGCTAAATTACGCAGGGTTGTCATCGCGCCATCATCAATAATCACATCAGCATCCGCGATTTCATCAATCGATTTGTTTGTTCGCTGTGCTGATGGTTCAAATTTTGTGCCAACACCTTTATCAATTGGCATCAAAAATTTACACCCATTATCCGCCGCAATTTTCATAATTTCGCGGGCAACATCCACCATATCCGGTTCGTACAATGAATTCCCAACCGACGCGCCACACGCATAGTTAAATGTCGTGCCAATCGCACCACCAACAATCACCGTATCTGCCATTTTGCACAAAGTCTTTAACACACCAATTTTAGACGACACTTTTGCACCACCAACAATTGCGAGCAAGGGACGCTTTGGATTTTCCATTATGCGTGAAATATTAAGAACCTCGGCCTGCAATAATTCACCGGCAAATGACGGCAAGATTTTTGCCACACCAAGGGTACTTGCCGCCGCCCGATGCGACACCGCAAACGCATCATTTACGAACAAATCAAAACCGTCCGCCAACTTTTTTGCAAACGCATCATCATTTTCTTCTTCGCCCGCATAGAAACGAACATTTTCCATCAATACTACATCGCCGTCATGCATGTCAGACAAGAAATCACGACGCAGGCAATCATCAATAAATGGTATTTTCATATAATCTGCAATTGGTCGTAATGATAATTCCGGCACATGCGCACCCTTTGGACGCCCCAGGTGGGCACAAATTGCGACACGTGCCCCGGCCTCACGCAATTTATTTATTGTCGGCATAGATTGTTCAATACGGAAAGTATCCAAAATTTTACCGTCCGTAATTTGCACATTAAAATCCACCCGCAACAAAACATTTTTGCCTTTGATAGAATTATAATCAATCGTACGCAATTTCATTTTTCCTTTCCTTTTTTCACCAATATTATTTTTGACGACCAAACGCACGTTCACGCGCAGCATTCAATGCAGATTCAATTTTTTCACCGTTCGCCAAAATATCATCTAAATTTTTATGGCATTTCACATATTCTTGATTTGCCGCATGATACATGCATTTGCAATTCGGACACACTTTGTCATTGGAAAAATTAGGACACCGAAATGATTTAGCGTCAATTTTTACCAGCATTTTCAATTTATATACCGCATTTCCTGTTTTATCAACCATACATGGATAACCCGGTTTTCCAAATTCCGCCAAAGAATCTTCTATACACAAACGTTGTTCCAAACCATATTCTTGTGTAATTGGCCGCCACGTACGCGTCCATGCCCAAAAGGCATCATTGACCTGACGTTTAACAATTTTATATTCTTTTTGCAATCTAAAATATTCCAAGATTTGTGCAAATTTTTGTTTCAAATTAAACATTTTATTTATCCTTTAACCACCATATTCCCTGCCCATATTATGAAATTTATAGAACCGCTGTCTTGCACGACGTTCCAATACAGCCCTATAATATTCACGTTTTTCATCCAAAGTTAGATGCGACAAATCCGCCCACACATCTGGCATCACATTAACGATTTTTTTGTTTGTGTCCGCCATGTTTAATTTCCCCTTTGTTTATCCAAAGCCGACAAATCACGAATAAATGTTTGCTTTTTGAAATCAGCCGAACAATACGGGCGGCGTTCATTTACCACATCCAGAAATTCTTTAAACGCCTCTAATTTTTCTGATGATTCTTGTTTGCTTTTCCTTGGCATATTAACAACCTCTTACTTTTTGCTGTGCAAAATCGGTAGCACGATATGGGCGACGAACATCAACAACTTTCAACAATTCTTCAAATTCTTGATATCCCAAATTCCCAAAACCCAAACTGGTTCTGGGGGCAACAAAATTATTTAATTTATCCAACATACCGCTATTGATTGATGGACATTTTCTTTTATTATTTTCTGCCATATTAACAACCTCTTACCTTTGATAAATCAGGAATAAAATGTTGCGGTACAAAATCACTTGGACGATAAGGTCTGCGTTCATTAACAATTTTTTGAAATTCTGCAAAATCTTCCGCAGACAATGTTTCGCCAATAAAATCATGTCTTATAACATGACGGTTTTTAAAAACATCTTTATTCATTATGCTTTTATCATTTTTTTCTTCTGCCATATTCATACCCCTTTTTCCAAAATCTTTTTTACTGGGCCAAAAGACTTTCTATAATGTTCATTTATACCATATTTTTCTATGGCGCGCAAGTGTTCGGGTGTTGGATAACCGGCGTTTTTTTCCCATCCGTATTCGGGATATTTTTGCGCCAATTCATGCATTAAACGATCACGCGTCACCTTGGCGACTATCGATGCCGCCGCAATAGATAATGATTTTGCATCCCCTTTGACCACCGCACGACCATTCAAATTTTTCGGCACACGATTCCCGTCAATTAAACAAAAATTTGGTTGTAATGCAAGCCCATCCACCGCCCTTTCCATCGCGCGCATTGATGCCCACAATATATTTAGTTCATCAATTTCCGCGGGGCTGCACATTCCAACCGCCCAAATTGTATTACGCGTAATCCAATCGTATGCAGCGTCCCTCATGCCCGCGGTCATTTGTTTTGAATCGCGTATAACCACCGGAATTTCAATGTTTTTATCCGGAAAAATCACCGCGCCCGCCACCACCGGCCCACATAGTGGCCCACGTCCGGCCTCGTCCACACCGGCGACAATGCCACCGACATCATACTCACAATCAAAAGTTGGGTTTGTTTTCATCAGTATTATCATAGCACTTTTCCCGTAAAATCAAAACATTTTACGCTTGACAAACAAAATTCCTGTGCGATAATCACAAACATTATGAACAAAGAAGATGAAAAAGTTATAAACGAATTATATTTATGGGGCTATATTTTGGCCAACGGTCTGTGCACAGGAAATTTAATTACTAATATTCGTGATGCATGTGACGGACAAAATGCCACAAATGGAATAATTGTATCTGGCGCACTGACCGCCCTTACTGCAATGCGCGCCATTCATTATTACAGATTAAACCACAAACAAAAATAAGGAAAATAACAATGCCAGAATCAGCATATATCCAACAAGCCATTGCTGTAAAAAAACAAACACAACAAACAAAAAGCAACAAAACCATTGCTGTCAATTTTGCAACACAAATGCAAAACATTATACATGCTCGACAATTGGAAGTAATGCGTGGCTCTTTGGGCGTATAAACATTATGTATGTAAACAACCTGCCTTTTACTGAAACATTACAAATGGCGCAACGCGATTTATACGACATTAATACGTTGTTATTAAAGCCATTAAAAAAACAACAAAAGGTCGCAAAATATCGTAAAAACGGATGGTACATGGTCGCCGTTGTTGAACACGCGGTCGGCATGACATTTGGCGTGCTGGCAATCATTGATGCATACAACCAAAGATATATTACGTCAGGATTCAATACATGTTTATTAACCATTGGTGCATCATTAGCTTTTAAAGCAACAAATTCAGCCAAATCATACGCCGATACAGAAAAACAATTAAACACAAAAATAAACAATATACAAAATTCGGTCAATAGTGCATTACCCGAACAATTACACGAAATCGCCGAAATCGCCCGCAACATAAAACAAAGATAATTAAATCGACATACGATTTTCTATTTGCTGTTGCACATATTCATCTTCGCTGTTATACAACGGCCATTGACCATTTGCCAATTCTTGCATAGATGTAAGCGGTTGATTCAATCGTGCGCGATATAACCACAAATTCGACAACACGCGTTTAATATATCCACGCGTTTCATACGCAGGAAAACTTTCAATATACAACAACGGGTCATATGTATTAAAAGATTTTTCAAATTTGACGACATTACCAATCCCCGCATTATACGCCGCCAACATTTTTATAATACTGTTATCTATTACCGGTTGCGACAACAAATCCACGATATATTGCTGGCCCAGGAACATATTATGTTCTGGCTTTGACATATCAATATTCGACCATTTAACTTTATTTTTATGTGCAACCAATTTTGCTGTCCCCGGCATTAATTGCATAACACCATTTGCACCCACGCCCGATTTAGCCGTCGTACGAAAACCACTTTCTTGTTTTGTAATTGCAAACAACAACGCCCGGTCAATTGACCAACCACCCATCGGTTCCCAATCCGGCAAAGGATATTGCGCGGAATAAATAATATCATCATCAATTTCTAAAATTCCGCGATCACGCACAACGCCCGACACCAAAATAGAAATACGCGGCAAACCATACGCCGTCGCCACAGAATTTATTGCATGCAAAGTTTTATCAGTCGAATTTGCCGTAATCAAAGACTTTAAATATTGTTCTGCGCGTTGATTACGTCCAACCTGAATAAGCGCCAATGCGACCTTGCCCAATTTTAATTCACGCAAAGCATCGATATCTTCATCGGTACAATCTTGTTCAAAGAATTCGTATTCTGGTGTTCGTCCCAACATGGTCGCAGATAACGCGCCATAAAACGCCATTGGACGTTCCGCACCAATTTCCCAATATTTTTTTGCCGCATCCATATCACCTTTTGCATCGGCGGCGCGTCCCGCCCAAAATGCCGCCTCTATCTTACGCGCATCATTTATCTGTTTTAAATCTAAAATTTTGCTGAAATATTTTTCGGATTCTGTGTATTTAGATTCTTTGTAATACAACAATCCCATTGTCCACAGTCCGTATTCACTGTTTGCATCGGCGGCGGTAAAGCCCCATTTTTTTGCTAATTCTAATTCACCATTTGTATAATATATATAAGACAAACGCCCCGCAAGCCGTCCATAATCCACCGATGTCAACGCCTTTCTAAATTTTTTATCTTCTAAAATATTGCGTGCGCGTTTTGTTGATCCACTGCGAATTGCGCGCTTAAATGCGGTTATTTGCTTATCAACATTTTTAGAATAATTTTTCGTCGTCCATGTTTCACTTTGCGCCGTTTCAGCCCCAGATTTTCCCGTCAAAACCGAATACACAACCGGTTTGCGCGAAACATTTGCCTTTTTTAATTTTGCCAATTTAGCCACACGTTCCGCACCCGGCATATCATAATATTTATTCATCCAATTGGCGGCCTCGACCCCATGTGTACGATAAGTTTTGGAAAAGAATTTTTGATATAAAACCTCGTTCATCAACAGTTTGTTAGTCAATTTCGATTCCAATTTTTTTGCCGCATCGAATTTTTCTTTATCTTGTAAGGTAAAAATCTGTTGATAAATTTCGACATCACCATCGGTCAAAACATCAATCACCGGACGCGCATCAGCAACGCGCGCACACAACAAAGCAATTAAAATCAAAAATATTTTTTTCATATCTTAGAACAACGATGTCTTTGGTAATTTACAAACCACAGCCGACTCATCCGCCTCTGGAATCTGGTCTATTATCTTTTTAAAATCAGCAATCTTGGAAAATTTACGATACACCGATACAAAACGCACAAACGCAATTGGGTCTAAATTTAACAATGAATCCGACACCATTTGTCCAACCGCCGCAGATGTCACTGTTTCATCTGCATTTTCTGTTTCCAAACGACGGTGAATTGATGTCACCAATTTTTCAATTTGATCATCACCAACATCACGATTGCGACATGCCAAACGAATACTCCGCGCCAATTTTTCCCGGTCAAAAGGTTCCAACTTTCCACTATTTTTTTGCACCATCAAATCACGCATTTGAACACGTTCAACCGTTGTAAAGCGTGCACCGCATTGATTACAGACCCGACGGCGACGAATAATCGCGTCTTCTATATCGGGGCGGGAATCCAACACCCGACTATCCGTAGAACTGCAGTAAGGACATCTCATTTCTACATAAATTTAGCAACGAAAAAGGGATGTGTAAAGCACATTTTTTCATCACGAAAATCAAAAAAATACTTTTTTCAAAAAAATCAAGAGTTTTTTATCAAATTTTATCCATTTGGGCAAAAAAAATACTTCAAAAATATGGTATAATATTATGCATAGGACTGCGGAGAGAGATGAACAAATACATAAACCAAATTTTATCTGGTGATTGCATTGAAATTATGCGCAAAATGCCAGACGCATCTGTGGATGCGATTTTCGCAGATTCCCCATACAATTTACAACTGGGCGAAAAAACATTGTATCGTCCCGAAGATCAAACTGCGGCACGTGCTGTACGCGATGCATGGGATTCTTTTGAAACGCCTGCGGCATATAACCAATTTTGTCGTGACTGGTTAACCGAATGCAAACGCATATTAAAACCAGACGGCGCAATGTGGGCGATTGGTTCATACCACAACATTTTCCAAATTGGTGCAATTATGCAAGAACTGGGCTTTTGGATTTTGAACGATATCGTATGGGTAAAAACAAATCCTATGCCAAATTTTCGTGGTACGCGTTTTACAAACGCACACGAAACTTTGATTTGGGCGACACCAACCAAAACAGGAAAATATACATTTAACTATGAAACAATGAAAAAATTAAATGGTGGCAAACAAATGCGTTCTGATTGGAATTTAGACATTTGTTTGGGTCACGAAAGAATCAAAGACACAAATGGCAAAAGTTTACATAACACACAAAAACCATTATCTCTATTACACCGCGTAATATTATCATCAACAAAACCGGGCGACATAATCTTGGATCCATTTTTGGGATCTGGCACAACCGCCGCCGCAGCCAAAGAACTGGGGCGTCAATATATTGGAATCGAACGCGATGAAACATATGTTGCCGCGGCACGCGACCGCGTGGCATCTGTCAATCCAATTGATTTATCAGACATAGAAGTTGCAAAGCCAAAACGCGAAGAGATACGTGTTGCATTCCGCGAACTTATCGAATCCGGCCTGCTCTATGTTGGTCAAACATTGGTCAGCCCACGTGGTGAACGCGTTATGATTACTCATGACGGTCAATTGGCACATACATTATATGGCAAAGCATCAATTCATGTTATGGCGGCACGCATACAACACAGTGTCAGTTTTAATGGTTGGGATTATTGGTCTGCACAAAAACGTGATGGCACATTGGTTCCAATTGATGACCTGCGCAAATATATCCGCGAGGTAAAATCAGGCATGAAAAAAGCCGCATAAAAAAAACGCCCTTATGGACGGTTTTGTAAATCTTGGTTGTGCTGTCTGTGCAGTTCTCGAGCCGAATTGGTTGAGATTGGGCAAGAGATTGATGAAGTGAAAGATATATTGAATCTATCGAATTTGCATTAAATAGGTCAATATGATATGATACACATAACCAGCAGGAGAAGAAAAATGTTATTAAAAAGCATTGCACTATTCTGGCATAAAAAGGATGTAATATGAATATACATGATATAAATGTTATAGACATAGATGGTAATTCTGTTTCATTGAAAAAATATAATGGCAAGGTTTTATTAATTGTGAATACCGCAACAGAATGTGGTTTTACCCCGCAATATGAACCATTAATGGAAATGTATAATAAATATAAACCCCAAGGTTTTGAAATACTTGATTTTCCATGTAATCAATTTGGACACCAGGCACCAGGTTCTGCCGATGAAATATCAAATTTTTGCACTATGCATTTTGGTGTGACTTTCCCGCAATTTGCCAAAGTTGAAGTTAATGGTGAAAACGCATCAGAGTTATTTAAGTATTTAAAATCTGTTGCACCATTTAATGGGTTTGATATGTCACAACCAATGTCCAAAGAAATGGATGCTATGATGCGGAAATTTGATGATAATTATGACAAAAATCCAGATATAAAATGGAACTTTACGAAATTTTTAATTGATAAAGATGGTAAAGTTATTGCACGATTTGAACCTACCGACGATATGAAAAAGATTGATACAGAAATATCAAAATTATTGAATAAATAATCATTAAAACCGGCATATCGCCGGTTTAATTTTTTGTTGTGCTGTCTGTGCAATTCGCGAACCGAATTGATTAAGATTGGACAAGAAATAAAAAACATCATAAAAATATAAATTCTAATTTTTATCTTATTTTTTTATGATTTTTGGTGCCGTTATCTTATAACTTTCATCCAAACATTTATATATCTCACGCAACCCCACCGTTCCATCCAACAACACACTTACCCAATGACCGTGACC